>DATIUR010000278.1:0-27234 GCA_035466675.1 Anaeromyxobacteraceae bacterium
TGGCCAGGGCGCTCCTCGAGTACATCGAGCACTGGAACGCCCAGGCACACCCCTTCGATTGGGCCTATGGCGAGGAGCTCATCCATGGTTCATCAATCGCTGCGTAATCACCGGCTCGTCACTTCCGACGGGCGGTACTAGCGGAGACCAGGTCACGCCGGGGGCCAGGCCCCGGCGCAGGCTCCCACCCGCCGGCGCACCTCCTCCTCCAGCGCGTCGAGGTCGTTTCCGGACCGCGGGTCCGCGCCGATGCATCTCAGGATCTCGTCGAACCGGGAGGGGGCGCGGCCGATGGCCTGGTAGTCGATGGCGCGGGGCAGGTCCTCGCCGTGCGGCCCGGTCCGGAACGCGCCGAAGATCCCCTCGGAGCCCGGCTCGAGCTCCTCCTTCAGGGCGAGCAGGCGCCGCAGGGCCTCGCCGAAGGGCGGGTGCGCCAGGGTGCGCCGCTCCACCCGGGCGCCGGCCTCGGCCGCGACCGCCTCCAGGCACGCCCGGAGGAAGGGGACGTCGGTCACCACCAGCCCGTAGAGGTACCAGTCGCCCGTGGCCCGGGCGGAGAGGTCCGCCTCCTCCTCGGAGAGGAAGGAGTGGCTCGGGCAGAGGAACGCCTCGCAGGTCCGGGCGTCGTACGCCCCGCAGTCGCGCAGGTCGGCGCCGCCCGTCGCGGCCGGGTGGGCCAGGCAGCCCACCCGCGTCCCGTCCCGGTCGAGGAAGCCGAGGAGCGGGCAGACGCGGACCGACGGGAAGAGCGGCGGCGCGGCCTCGGCCGCGAGCGCAGCGGCGGCCGCGCGGAAGGCCTCGGCCCTGCGCGGCACGCCGGCGAGCGCCTGCGTGCGGCGGCGCAGCTCCGCCTCGATCCGGGGGCGCGCCAGGTCCGCGCGGTTGTACAGGCCGCAGCAGGCACCGCAGCTGGCCGCGCCCCGCTGGCACAGCGCCATCACGCCGACGACGGGCCGAGGGCGGTCCGGCAGCTCGCGCAGAGGCCCGGGCCCTTGCGGTCCGCGTCGGCCACCTCGCGGGTGAGGAACATGGCGCACCGGTAGTCGGCGCAGTGGGAGAGGCCGAGCAGGTGCCCCATCTCGTGCACCGCCTCCACCTGGGCGCGCCGCCGGACCCGGTCCGGATCGGCGTGCCCCAGCCTCGAGAGCGAGAAGATGGCGGTTCCGGCGTCCCGGTCGGCGTCGCCGAACACGAAGGGCGCGTCGGGCACGAACAGGTCGAAGTCGGCCACGCCCAGGACGGGCCCGCCGCCGGCGCGGAAGCCGCCCAGGCGCCGCAGGATCGCGGCGGTGTGGTACTGGCCGCGCCCCTCGTTGAAGGCGTAGCGGGGCCGCTCCAGCGACGGCCCGGGGCGCGCCGACACCGCCAGCACATCCCGCAGGGCCGAGGCCACCTCGCCCACCAGCCGGGGCGGCGGCAGGCCCAGGGAGACGATCACCACCGGGCCGGAGTTCACCGGTGGCTTCACCTCCGCCCGCTGGGGGAAGCTGGCTGAGGCGGAAGGATTCGAACCTTCATAGGCGGATCCAAAGTCCGCAGTCCTGCCGTTAGACGACGCCTCAGAACCGTTCCGGCGCACGCTCGGGCCCCAAGCCTCGTCGGCGCTCCTCCGCGCCTGGTTGTTTGCGGGCCCCCGTCCCGCGACGCGTCACCAGCGTACCAGGGCGCTCGCCCAAGTGAAACCCGCCCCGAAGGCGACCAGGCCCACCAGGTCTCCCCGCTTCACCCCCCGGGCCTCGACTCCCTCGGCCAGGGCCAGCGGGATCGAGGCGGCGGTGGTGTTTCCGTACCTCTGGATGTTGTTCCACACCTGGTCGTCCCGGAGCTCCAGCGAGCGCTGGACCATCTGGCTGATGCGCAGGTTGGCCTGGTGGGCCACGAGCAGCTTCAGGTCCGCGGGCGAGAGGCCGTTCGCCTCGAGCGCCTCGCGCATCACCTCGGGCATCCGGGTGATGGCGTGCTTGAAGACCTTCTGGCCCTCCATCTTCGGGAAGACCGAGGCGTCCTCCAGCATGCGCGGCTGGACCCGCGGGTGGTACATGGACCCGGGCGCGTCGGTCCAGAGGTCCTGCGCGAATCGCCCGTCCGCGTGCAGGTGCACCGAGAGCACGCCGCGGCCGGGCTCGTCGGTCGCCTCGAGCAGCGCCGCGCCGGCGCCGTCCCCGAAGATGACCGCCACGTCCCTTCCCCGGGTCGAGACGTCGAGCCCGGTGGAGTGGATCTCCGAGCCCACCAGCAGAATCCGGCGGTACATCCCGATCCGGATCCAGGCGTCGGCCACAGCCAGGCCGTAGAGGAACCCGGTGCACTGGTTCCGGACGTCCAGGGCCGGCACGCCCGGGATGCCCAGCTTCGCGTTGAGGAAGCAGCCGTCGCCGGGGAACATGTGGTCGGGCGAGAGCGAGGCGTAGACGATCGCCTCCACGTCCGCGGGCTTCCAGCCGGCGGCGTCGAGCGCCTTCCGCGCCGCCGCCAGGGCCAGGTCCGAGTTCTCCGTGCCCTCGGCGACCCAGCGCCGCTCCCGGATCCCGGTCCGCTCCTGGATCCAGGAGTCGCTCGTGTCCATGTAGCGGGTGAGCTCCTCGTTCGTGACCACGCGGTCGGGGACGTGGCCGCCGAGCGAGACGATCGCTGCGCGGGGCATGGGAGCCTCCTTCGCGCCCTACACGTCCAGGTTCTGGACGTCGAGGGCGTGCTTCTCGATGAACTCGCGGCGCGGCTCGACCGAGTCGCCCATGAGCACGCTGAAGACCTCGTCCGCCTCGACCGTGTCGTCCACCCGGACCTGGAGCAGGACGCGCTTCTCCGGGTCCATGGTGGTCTCCCAGAGCTGCTCGGCGTTCATCTCGCCGAGCCCCTTGTAGCGCTGGATGGTCTGGCCCTGCGCGGCCGCCTTCTTGATCGCCTCCACCGCGGCGAACACGTCGGGCACCTCCTGCTCCTCGCCGTCGTGGCGGAGCTGGTAGGGGCCCGGGCCGATCTCCTTCACCGCCGCGTTGAGGGCGGCGAGCTCGCTCCACTCGGCGCCGGACAGGTAGTCGTGATCCAGGCGGGCCTGGCGCGGGGCGCCGGCGAAGGTGGTGTGGAAGAGCAGGGCGTCGCAGGCGTGCTCCGCGTCCGGCACCACCTCCACCTTGCTCACCTCGATGTCGGGGTAGAGGCGGCGGGCCCGCTCCGGGATGGCCTGGGCCTGGCGAACGAGGGCGGCGTGGTCCTTGAGCAGGGTCAGGTCGAGCTCCCCCTCCTGGACGGCGGCGTCGACGATCCGCCGGTCGCGCCGGCGGTCGGCGCGGTCGAGCAGGGCCCGGTAGGCGAGCGCGTCCTGCGCGAGCGCCTTCAGATCGTGCCCGGCGATGGAGCTCTCCCCGGCCTGCAGCGCGGCCTTCTCCGTCCCCGCCGCCAGCAGGAACTCCTCCAGGGCCGTCTCGTCCTTCAGGTAGCTGACCCGCTTCCCCTTCTGCACGCGGAAGAGCGGAGGCTGGGCGATGTAGAGGTGCCCCTTCTCCACCACCTCCGGCATCTGCCGGAAGAAGAAGGTGAGGAGCAGCGTGCGGATGTGGCTCCCGTCCACGTCCGCGTCGGTCATGATCACGACCTTGTGGTAGCGGATCTTGGCGAGCTCGAACTCCTCGCCGCCGATCCCCGTCCCCAGCGCGGTGATCATCGTGGCGATCTCGGCCGAGGAGAGCATCTTGTCGAAGCGGGCCTTCTCCACGTTCAGGATCTTGCCGCGCAGGGGGAGGATCGCCTGGATCCGCCGGTCGCGCCCCTGCTTGGCCGACCCGCCGGCCGAGTCGCCCTCGACGATGAAGATCTCCGACTCCTTCGGGTCCCGCGACTGGCAGTCGGCCAGCTTCCCGGGCAGCGAGGCGCCGTCGAGCGCCCCCTTGCGGCGCACCGTCTCGCGCGCCTTCCGGGCCGCGATCCGCGCCCGCGCCGCGTCCGCCACCTTCGCGCAGATGCGCTTGGCCACGGCCGGGTTCTCCTCCAGGTGGGCGGAGAGCCGGTCGTTGAGCATGGTCTCCACCATGCTCTTCGCCGCGGTGTTCGAGAGCTTCGTCTTGGTCTGGCCCTCGAAGCTCGCCCCGGGCAGCCGCATCGACACCACCGCCGCCAGCCCCTCCCGCATGTCGTCGCCGCTCGGCAGCTCCTCCTTCAGGTCCTTGAAGAGGTTCGCCTTGGTGCCGTACGCGTTGATCGTCCGGGTCAGCGCCGCCTTGAAGCCGATGAGGTGCGTGCCCCCCTCGTGGTTGTGGATGTTGTTCGCGAAGGCGAAGACCTTCTCGTCGTAGCCGTCGTTCCACTGCATGGCGATCTCGACCACCGCCGGGCCGCGCTCGGTCTCCACCTCCTGGCGCAGGGTGATGGGCGGATCGAAGAGCGGGGTGCGCGCCTTGTTCAGGTACCGCACGAACTCCCGGATCCCGTCCTTGAAGAGGAACTCGTGCCGCTTCCCGCTGCGCTCGTCGTCGATGGTGATGGTCAGCCCGGCGTTCAGGAAGGCCAGCTCCCGCAGCCGCCCGGAGAGCGTCTCGAAGCTGAAGTCGGTCGTCTCGAAGATGGTGGGATCCGGGCGGAAGGTGATCTTGGTGCCGAGGCGCTGGGTCTCGCCCACCGCCGTCACCTGGCCGGCGGGGTGCCCGCGCTCGTATCGCTGCGCGTGCACCTTCCCGTCGCGGTACACCTCGACCTTGAGCCACTCCGACAGGGCGTTCACGCAGGTCACGCCCACGCCGTGCAGGCCGCCCGAGATCTTGTAGGCGTTCGAC
This sequence comes from Anaeromyxobacteraceae bacterium, assembly GCA_035466675.1. GTDB lineage: Bacteria > Myxococcota > Myxococcia > Myxococcales > Anaeromyxobacteraceae > Anaeromyxobacter. The sequence goes on from DATIUR010000278.1 coordinate 4,770, forward strand.
TCGAACGTGCCGCCCGCGTGCAGCTTGGTCATCACCACGTCGAGCGTGTCCATCCCCTTCACGGTCGGGTGCGGACCGATGGGGATGCCCGATCCGTCGTCCAGGATGGTGATCGACTTGTCGGCGTGGATGGTGACGTTGATGGCGGTGGCGCGCCCCGCCATCGCCTCGTCCACCGAGTTGTCGACGACCTCGTAGACGAGGTGGTGCAGGCCCCGCTCGCCCACGTCGCCGATGTACATCTGCGGGCGCTTGCGGACCGCCTCGAGGCCCTCGAGGACCTTGATGGCGTCGATCCCGTACTCCTCCGTCCCGTTGCCGGGCGCTCGAACGCTCTTCTCGGCCGTTCCCAGGGGGGCTCCTCGCTCGTTTACCGAAGGGTTTTCCGCACTTAGCAGCGGGGTGGGGTATAGCAGGCCGGGGCGGCCGAAGCAATGCGGAAATAGGGGCTCAAGTATCCATGATCGTTCAGGAAACTAGCTGGATGACGGCCCCGTTCTCCACCGCCAGGAAGAGGGTCTCCGGACCCGCCGCGGGCTCGAGCAGGCGCCGGTCGGTGGTCGTGAGAAAGGCCTGCCCGGGCAGCGCCGCGAGGTAGTCGAGCAGGAGGCGGTTCTTGGTCGGGTCGAGCTCGGAGGAGACGTCGTCGAGCAGGAGGAGCGGCGGCCGGCCCAGCGCGGCCCGCAGGTTCTCGATCTCGGCGATCTTGAGGGCCAGCACCAGGGCACGCTGCTGGCCCTGGCTCCCGAACGTGCGCGCTCCTCGGCCGTCCAGCGTGAGCAGGAGATCGTCCACGTGGGGCCCGGCCGAGGTGTAGCCCCTCTCGCGGTCGCGGCGGGCCCGCTGGGCGAGGATGCCGGAGAGCCGCGCCGCGATCTCGGCGGGCGATCCCTCCACCGACATCCCGGCCGCGGCGCGGTAGCCGAGCCCCGCCTCCGGCGCGCCGGGGCCGAAGATGCGCCCGCAGGCCGCCCGGACGTGCGGACCGAGCTCGCGCACCAGCTCGCGCCGGCGGACCAGCAGGTGGGCCGCCGCCAGCGCCAGCGGGGTCCGGAAGCTCTCCTCCACCTCCGGAGCCGCCGAGCGCAGCGCGGCGTTACGCGCCCGGAGCGCGCGAACGTATTCGCGCGCCTCCCCCAGGACCGCCGGCCAGCGGTTGAAGGCCGCCCGATCCAGGAAGCGGCGCCTTCCCTCCGGGCCGGCCTTCACCAGGGAGAGGTCGTCCGGCGAGAAGCAGACCGCGGCCAGCCCCTCGAAGTAGGCGTCGAGACGCTCCTGCGGCTTCCCGTCGAGGAAGGCGGTGCGTACCCCCGACTCGAGCCGGACCGCCACCCGCCGGATCCCGCCCGGCCCCTCGAAGTCGCCTGCCACCTCGGCGCTCCCGGCCCCGAGGCGGACGAGATCGGCGAGGCGCGCGGCGCGGATCGGCTTCAGGGTCGCGAGGAGGTGGATCGCCTCGAGCAGGTTCGTCTTCCCCTGCCCGTTGTCGCCCACCAGCACGGTGGCCCGGGGAGAGGGCCGGATCTCGACCTCGGCGAGGTTCCGGAAGTCGCGGAGCGCGAGCGAGGCGAGCCGCAACCTCAGATCCGCATGGGCATCACCACGGCGGTGAAGCCGGCGTCCTTCTCCGTGGCGCCCCGGACCACGCCCGGGGAGAGGTCGTCCGCCATCTCCAGGGAGACGTCGTCGCTGCGAACCACCTGCAGGATGTCCATCAGGTAGCGGGCATTGAAGCCGATCTTGAGCGGCTCCCCCGCGTACGTCACCGGGACCTCCTCGCGGGCGTCGCCCAGGTCCGGGTTCTGCGAGAGGACGCGCAGCACGCCCGGCCCGAGCTCGAGCTTGACCGCGTGCGCCTTGTCGCTGGAGAGCAGCGAGACGCGCCGGAGCGCGTCGAGCAGGCGCTGCCGGCCGACCGAGACGACCTTCTCCCCCGCCTTCGGGATGACCTGCCGGTAGTCCGGGAACATGCCCTCGATGAGGCGCATGACGAGGACGACGCCGGGACGGCGGAAGATGGCGCTGCTCTCGACGAAGCCGAGCTTGGCCTCCGGCTTCTCCTCGCCGGACTCGACCGCCTCTCCCACGAGCTTGCGCAGCTCCTGCAGGCCCTTGCGCGGCAGGATGATGCCGCGCTTGAGGCCGAAGTCCCCGGCCAGGTTCTTCTCGCACAGCGAGAGCCGGTGCCCGTCGGTGGCCACCATCCGGACCGTGCCGGGGACCGGCTCGAAGAAGACGCCGTTCAGGTTGTACCGGGTCTCGTCGGTGGAGACGGCGAAGGCGGTTCGCTCGATCATCTCGAGCAGCTCGGCCGGGTCGAGCGTGACGAACGGAACGCGCTCGAACCTCGGCAGGGCGGGGAAGTCCTCGGCCGGCAGGCCCACGATGCGGAACTCGGCCGGGCCGCTGCGCACCTCGAGGTAGTTGTTGGCGGCCCGCTTCAGCGAGACGTCCTGCTCCGGGAGGCTCCGCACGATCTCGTAGAGGTGGCGCGCCGACACGGCCACCGCGCCGGCCTTCGCCACCTGGCAGCCGTGCTCCGAGGAGACCGCGAGGTCGAGGTCCGTGGCGGAGACGTGCAGCTCGGCCGTGCCCTTCGCCTCGAGGAGCACGTGGGAGAGGATCGGCATCGTGCTCTTCTTCTCCACGATGCCCTGGGAGCGGGCGAGGGCCCTCGCCAGGTCCTGTGCGGCGATCTTCAGTTCCATGGGAGATCCTGTTCTTCTCTAGAGACGTCGCCGAAGCAGGGGCGGGCGAGGCGTGGAAAACCGACCTCCGGCGCCGAGATCACTCGGCTTTGCCGCCTGGAAAACCTCCGGGATCCGTCCGGGTGGAGGTTGTGTAGCGCGCTGCGCGAAAAGGTGTCAACAAGCACCCACACCCGATCCAGGGCCTGATCCCGCCTCGATCCACGGCCTTTCCACGGAGCCCCTCAGGGAGAGAGGTGGGAGGTGAGCGAGGCCAGGGCCGAGCGCACCTCCTGGTCCGTCTGGACGAGGGTGAGGATGCGCTCCACCGCGGCGATGACGGTGGTGTGGTCCTTCTTGTTGAACTTCTCGGCGATCGACTGGTAGGTCTCCTTGGCCAGCTCGCGGCAGAGGTACATGGCCACCTGGCGGGGGAGCGCGATCTTCTGCTCCCGGGACGGGCTCGTCAGCTTGGGGACGGTGAGGCCGTAGTGGGCCGCCACGGCCTCCTGGATGCGCTCGATGGAGGGCTTGTACCCGGGGGGCGGGATCACGTCGGACAGGACGTCCCGGGCGAGGGCGGCGGTGATGGGCTCGGACTTGAGCGAGGCGAAGGCGGCCAGGCGCATGAGGGCGCCCTCGAGCTCGCGCACGTTGGTGCGGATGTGCGCGGCGAGGAGCTGGGCGACCTCGTCGGGCAGGTCGATGGACTCGACCTCCGCCTTCTTCTTGAGGATGGCCGCGCGCGTCTCGTACTCGGGCGCCTCGATCTGGACCCGCATCCCCCACTCGAACCGGGAGCAGAGCCGGTCCTCGAGGCCCTTCAGCTCCCTGGGGCTCCGGTCGCTGGAGAGGACGATCTGGATGTTCTGCTCGTGGAGGGCGTTGAAGGTGTGGAAGAACTCCTCGGCGGTCTTGTCCTTGCCGGCCAGGAACTGCACGTCGTCGACGAGCAGCGCGGAGCACTCGCGGTACTTGCGGCGGAAGTCCTCCATGGTGTTCCGCGAGAGGGCAGCCACGAAGTCGTTCGTGTAGCGCTCCGACGAGACGATGGCGACGCGCCCGCCCGGCTTCTGCGCGAGGATGGCATGGGCGATGGCGTGGAGGAGGTGGGTCTTCCCGAGGCCCGAGTCGCCGTGGAGGAAGAGCGGGTTCCAGGATCGGCCCGGCTTGTCGGCGACGGCCTGCGCCGCGGCGAAGGCGAAGCGGTTCGACTCCCCCACCACGAACGTGTCGAAGGTGTAGCGGGCGTTGAGGCGGGCCTCGCGAAGGTCGGCGCCGGCCTCCGGCGTGGGCGGGGGAGGATTCGGGCGGTGCGCGGTGCCGCCCGGCGTGGGCGGCGCGGGAGGGGCGCGGGGCGCGTCGTCCACCGCGAAGGCGATCCGGAGCGGCTGGCCGGCCAGGGCGGGGAGGAACTCCTCGAACCAGTCCCGGTAGTTGTCCTCGACGAAGTCCCGGTGGAACTTGTCCGGAGCGGCGATCTGCAGCCGGCCGCCCTCCACCGAGACGGGCCGGAGCGGCGCGAACCAGCGGTCGTACAGGTCGGGGCGGAGGCGGGCCCGCAGGTGGCCGTCGATCCGTCGCCACAGGTCGTCCAAGGGAGTGACCAGATCGGCGCTCGCGGATGCTTCCATGCTGCTTCCCCCTGCGGCCAAGGCGCGAAGAAACCCCACCCCTGCGCGCGTCCAGTTGAAGCGCGGCGGGGGACGTCAGACTGGTGCTACGAGGAGTCGGGCGAGTCCGTGCGACGTGGCGGGGGAAGTTAGTCAAGGTGCTCGGCGCAGATCAAGGGCATCGTGGTCCCCGGCGGAAGGACGGCGGATTCGCTCGCCCGGGTCGGGTCGCCGCCGCGAGGCTCCGGGCGGGGAGCCGCAACCCCGCGCGAACCTTGACAGCGCGCCAGCGATCGAGGAGGGTGCCGCGCCATGAAGCGGACCTTTCAACCGAGCAAGTTGAAGAAGAACCGGACGCACGGGTTCCGCAAGCGGATGGAGTCCGCCGGCGGCCGGAGCGTCGTGAAGAGGCGCCGGGCGAAGGGCCGCAAGCGGCTCGCCCCCAGCGCGCCCAAGAAGTGAAAGCAAGGTGCGGCTCTCCAGGGTGGCGCGGCTGCGGCGCCGCCGGGACTTCCTGGCAGTCCAGCAGCGCGGCAAGAAGCTCCATTCGGGCGACGTCGTCGTCCTCGGGCTCGACACCGGAGGGGCGCGGCCGCGGATCGGGATCACGGTGTCGTCCAAGATCGCGAGCGCCGTCGAGCGCAACCGGGTGAAGCGCTGGGTGCGGGAGGCCTTCCGCGCGGTGGCGCCGGATCTGCCCCCGCTCGACCTCGTGGTGGTGGCCCGCCGGGGCGCGCTCGGCATGGGGGTGGAGGGCGCCCGGCGCGCGCTGCTCGCCGCAGGTGGGCGGGCGGAGGTGGCCCGGTGATCCGCCGGCTGCTCGTGCTGCTCGTTCGTCTCTACCGGAGGGCGGTCTCACCCCTGCTGCCGCCCGCTTGCCGGTTTTACCCGAGCTGCTCCGCCTACGCGGTGGGCGCCCTCGAGCGCCACGGCGCGCTGAAGGGGAGCTGGCTCACCGCCCGGCGCCTGGCGCGCTGCCATCCCTTCCACCCCGGCGGCATCGACCCGGTGCCGTAGCGACGAGAGGTATCGACCGTGGGCCCTGAGAACCAGCGACTCCTCTTCGCGATGCTGGCCGTGGTCGCGATCATCACCGTCTGGCAGCTCACCTCCGCTCCACGGGGGCCGGCCCCGGCTCCGCCCGCTCCCCCCGCGGCGCCGCAGGCGACCGCGCCGCAGGGCCAGCCGGGGGCGGCGACGGGGGCGCCCGCGCCGGCGGTTCCGGCGCCGCCACCCGAGGCTCCGGAGGAGATCGTGACGCTGCAGGGGGACGGCTTCCGGGTCGAGCTCTCGAGCCGGGGCGGCGCGATCCGGCACATCGTCCTCGAGGGCGAGAAGTACAAGCGCGAGCAGGCGGGGAAGACCGTCCCCATCGACCTCGTGCGGGTGGCCGAGGGCCAGCCGCTGCTGTTCTCGGTGGTGCCGTCGCCGGAGCTGGGAGGCGCGGCGGATCCGGCCGCCGATCCGGCCGCGCGCGCTTCCATGCGGACGGTGGAGAAGGACGCCCGCTCCGTCACCTTCGAGGGCCGGGCCGGGCCGCTCGGCGTGCGCAAGACGTTCCGCCTCACCGGCGATCCCTTCGAGATCGCGGTGGAGATGGCGGTCACCGGCGGGGATCGACCGGGCTCCGCCGGGGTGGTGTTCCCGGGCTTCCGGCCGCCGGACGCCAAGGGCGGCGGGTTCCTCTCGGGTCCCCCGCTCGACCTGGTGCGCCCGATCTGCCGGGCGGGCGAGAAGACCGAGCGGTTCAAGGTGGACGGCGACGAGGCGTCGCAGGCGCTCCCGGGGGCGGTCTCGTGGGTGGGGGTGGACCAGCACTACTTCGTGGCGGCCGCCTTTCCCCGGCCCGATCCGGCCGGCACCTGCCTCTTCACGAAGGGGCCGGAGAAGGGGAGCGGGGCGGCCACGCTCTTCGTGCCGGTGGGGGCGGGGACCCGCGCGGTGGCGTTCGAGCTGTTCGCCGGTCCGAAGGACCTCGACCTGCTCGAGCCGTACGGCCGATCCTTCGGGACGGCCATCGACTACGGGGCGGTGGCGAACCTGTTCTCCTTCTTCGCCCGGCCGCTGCTGCTCGTGCTCCGGTTCTTCGAGCACCGATTCCACGACTGGGGCGTGGCGATCGTGCTCCTCACGCTCACCGTGAAGGTGGTCCTCTACCCGCTCACGGCCAAGTCGATGAAGTCGATGAACCAGATGCGACGCCTCCAGCCGGAGATCGAGAAGCTGAAGAAGAAGTACGGGGACGACCGGGAGCGGCTCTCGCTCGAGCAGATGAAGCTCTTCCAGCAGCACAAGGTGAATCCGCTGGGCGGCTGCCTCCCCATGCTGATCCAGCTCCCCATCTGGTTCGCCCTGTACGCCACGCTCCAGACGTCCGTCGAGCTCTACCGGGAGCCTTTCCTGTGGGTGAATGACCTCAGCCACCACGACCCGTTCTTCGTGCTGCCGCTCGCCACCGGCGTGCTCATGTTCGTGCAGCAGAAGATCTCGCCGCAGCCGGCCGACAACGCGCAGGCGAAGATGATGCTCTACATGATGCCGGGCATGTTCACGGTGATGATGATCTTCGTGCCGGCCGGGCTCACGCTCTACATCTTCGCGAACAGCGCGCTCTCGATCGCGCAGCAGCAGTGGATGATGAAGCGGATGCCGCCGCCTCCCGCGGCGGCCTGAGGGGGAGGTCGGCATGCAGGAGAGCTCCGGGCCGTCGGCGCCGCCGGGTGAGGCGCCCGAGAAGGTGGAGAGGGCGAAGGCGTTCTGCGAGGGGCTCCTCGCCAGGCTGGGCATCGCTGCGGCCCTGGAGACGCGGGAGACGCCCGAGGCCATCCTCGTGTCCCTTCGCGCTCCCGGGGGCGGCACGCTGGAGATCCCCTCGGCGCTGGTCGAGGCCGTGCAGGTGCTCGCGAACCGCGTGGTGAACCCGCGGGCCGAGGGGCGCAAGTGGGTGAACCTCGAGGTGGGTGGATTCCACGAGGAGGGCGACCCGGCGATGAAGGGGATGGCGGAGCGTCTCGCGGCGAGCGCCCGCCGGATCGACAAGGTGCTGGCGGTGGCGCCCATCAGCGCGCGGGAGCGGCGCCAGATCCACCTGGCGCTGGTGGGCGTCGAGGGGGTCTCGACGCGGAGCGAGGGCGAGGGGCTGTTCCGGCAGCTGCTCGTGGTCCCGGAGAAGCGGCGGGGCTAGCCCGCCGCCCGCTCGACGCGATGGCGCGCGAGAAGTCGAAGGAGGAGAAGCTCTTCTCGGCGGCGGTGCTGCGCCGATCGTTCGCCCTCCAGAACCGCGAGTACCAGCCCGGGTTCCGCTTCGTCTACGAGGGCGTGCTGCGCGACCTGGGGCTCGAGGAGCGCGAGGTGGACGAGTACCTGGCGGCCCATCGGGACGAGGTCGACCGAGCCATCGGCCGGGGCTGAGGGCGTGGACCGCGCCTTCCACGAGGCGTTCCGGCGGGGGGTGGCGGCGCTCTCGCTGCCGGTGGACGAGGAGGCCGCCTCGCTCCTGGAGCGGTTCGCGGACCGGCTCGTCGCCTGGAACCGCAGGGTGAACCTGACGGCCGTCCGGGACCCGGCGGAGATCGCCGAGAAGCACCTGGTGGACTCGCTCGTGCTGCTGCCGGCGGTGGCCCGCGCCGGCACGCTGCTCGACGTGGGGAGCGGCGGAGGCCTGCCGGGGGTGGTGTTGGCCTGCGCGCGCCGGGACCTCGAGGTGACCTGCGTCGACGCGGTCGCGAAGAAGGTCGCGTTCGTGAAGGCGGTGGCGGCGGAGCTCCGGCTCAGGGTGCGGGGGATCGCCGGGCGGGCGGCCGGCGATCCGGACCGCGAGGGGATCCCGCGCGCGGAGGCGGTGGTGAGCCGCGCGCTCGCGGAGCCGGAACGCTGGGTGGCGCTCGGCGCCCGGTACCTCGCCCCCGGGGGCGTGCTGCTCGCCATGCTCGGGCGCGGCGTGGACCGGGACCGGCTGGCGGAGGCGGGGCGCGCGCAGGGGCTGGAGCTCGTGGGCGTGGACCAGTTCGAGCTCCCGATCTCCGGGGCGAGCCGGGCGGTGGCGCGCTGGGTGAGGGCAGACGTTCCACGTGGAACGTAGCGCGGCGCGAAAAACGGGCCGCCGGCCGCGGGGCGCAGCCCAAGGTCCCGACCGCGGCGGCCCGGTCGCCATGCCCGCCGGCCGGGGCTCGCCGAACGGGGCAGGAGAAGTGGGCGAACGCAGCCGAAGGCCGAGGGCCCGCGCCCCGGGGTGCAACCACCTGATTCGCCGGCCGAACGGCGGGCCCGGCCCAGGGCGGTGTTCCACGTGGAACGTTCCCTGTCAGAGGGTCCGGGCAGAGTCGCCCCGACCGCCCCCGGGGGGGCGGCACGCCTGGAACATCGGGGGATCCCTTGAAGCGAGACAGACGGGGCGGCCCACCGCCCCTGGAAGTCGAGGCCATGAGCCGGATCGTCACCATCGCGAACCAGAAGGGCGGCGTGGGCAAGACCACCACCGCGGTGAACCTGGCCGCCTCGCTCGCCGCCGCGGAGCGCCGCACGCTCCTCGTCGACATCGACCCGCAGGGCAACGCCGGGTCCGCGCTCGGCATCCGCCGCGACGACGGCGAGCGGTCCATCTACGAGGTGTTGCTCGACGGCCTTCCCCTCCGCGAGGCGGTCCGCAAGACGGAGCTCAAGTTCCTCGACCTCGTCCCGGCCTCGAAGCACCTCGTCGGAGCCGAGCTCGAGCTCGCCGACGTCGAGCGCCGCGAGTTCCGCCTCCGACAGGCCGTCGACGCCGCGGCGGACGACTACGAGTTCGTGCTCGTCGACTGCCCGCCCTCCCTGGGCCTGCTCACCGTGAACGGCCTCGTGGCGGCGCAGGGCGTCCTCGTCCCCCTCCAGTGCGAGTACTACGCGCTCGAGGGGCTGGCCGACATCCTCAGGACCGTCGACCTGGTCCGGGCCGGGGCGAACCCCCGTCTCCGACTCGAGGGGATCGTGCTCACCATGTTCGCCGCGAACAACCTCGCGAACCAGGTGGCGGAGGAGATCCGGACCACCTTCGGGGAGAAGGTCTTCTCCACGGTCATCCCCCGGAACGTGCGGCTCTCCGAGGCGCCGTCGCACGGCAAGCCCATCCTGCTCTACGACGTCGCCTCCAAGGGCTGCCAGAGCTACCTCGAGCTGGCGCGGGAGATGACGAGCCGGCTCGTGGCGGCGGAGGCGTCGCCGTGACCATGGCCGATCGCAGGCGGCCGGCCCTGGGCCGCGGGATGGCGGCGCTCCTCTCCAACGCCTCCCCGCCGGGCTCGGCCGCGCCGGGCCGGACCCTGCTCTCCCTGCCCATCGAGGCGGTGGAGCGCAGCCCCGACCAGCCGCGGAAGAGGTTCGAGGAGGAGCGCCTCGAGGAGCTCGCCGCCTCGATCCGCGAGCACGGCGTGGTCGAGCCCATCCTGGTCCGCCGCGAGGGAGGCAAGTACCGCATCGTGGCGGGCGAGAGGCGCTGGCGCGCCGCCCAGCGCGCTGGGCTCCGCGAGGTTCCCGCCGTGCTGCGGGAGGCGAGCGATCGCGAGGCATTCGAGATCGCCCTGGTCGAGAACCTCCAGCGGGAGGACCTGAACGCCATCGAGCAGGCCGAGGCCTACCAGGTCCTGCTCGCGGACCACGGCCTCACGCAGGAGGCGGTGGCGAGGCGCGTCGGCAAGGACCGCTCGAGCGTCGCGAACGCGCTCCGCCTGCTGCGGCTCCCCGAGGAGGTGCGCGAGGCCGTCCGCGACGGCCGGCTCGACATGGGGCACGCCCGCGCGCTGCTCGGGGTGGCCGACGCCGAGGCCCTCCGCCGGCTCGCGCAGCGGGCCATCCGCGAGGGGCTCTCCGTCCGGGCCACCGAGGCGCTGGTGCGGGCCCTGGGGCGCCGGGAGCGAAAGCCGCCGGCATCGCCCGATGGCGCCGGCGTGCGCGACCTCGTCAGCCGGCTGCAGCGAAGGCTGGGCGCGCGCTGCCGGGTCGTGCAGAGGACGCCCTCCTCCGGCCGCCTCGAGGTGGACTACACCTCCCTCGAGGAGCTGGACGGAATTCTCGCCAAGATCGGCGTGTAGTCGAGGGGTTGACATCGAGTTGGACGACGGCCGGCCGAAGTGCTACCCAACTTCCCAGGGTACGACCTCCACATGCCGCTCTGGAGCAAGCTGCAGGAAGAGGCGAGCAAGCAGGCTCGCAGCCCGGCGAGCAGGCCGGTCGACCATGACACCCCGCTACACGGAAAAGAGGAGCCGGACTCCATGGCCATGCTGAAGCGCGAGGAGATGAACACCGCCGCCGTCGCCGCCGGGGATCTGAACGCCCTGCTCGGTCGGGGCTCGGAGTTCGACGGGAAGCTGACGTTCGAGGGGACGGTCCGCATCGACGGCAAGTTCACGGGCACCATCGTCACGAACGACGTGCTGGTGGTGGGCGAGGGCGCCAAGATCGACGCCGAGATCCAGTGCGGGACCGTGATCGTCCACGGCGAGGTCAACGGCAACCTGAAGGCGAACTCGGCCGTCGAGCTGCATCACCCGGCCCGCGTGCGCGGGAACATCGAGACCCCCTCCCTCATGATGGAGAAGGGCGTCATGTTCGAGGGGCAGTGCAAGATGGAGGGCCTGGCCCCTCCGGCGAGGTCCCCCGGCCTGACGCCGGCGCCGATCCAGGCGCTCTGAGAAGCCGGCCGCGGGCCCCAGGCTTCAGGCTCCCGCAGGAGCCCCTCCCGCGGCATCCCGAAGCCCGAAGCCCGAAGCCTGGAGCCGCTTGCCCCCTCGCCCTCCGGTTCCTAGGAGACCTTCACCTGGATCGGGCGGGGCCTCGCCTCGGCGCGCCTGGGCAGCGTCACCGTGAGGATCCCGTCCTTCGCGTCCGCGCGGATCTTCTCGGCGTCCACCGTGCCCGGCAGGGCGAAGGAGCGCGTGAACGCGCCGTAGGAGAGCTCCACGCGGTGGTAGTTCTCCTTCCTGTCCTCCTTCTCGAGCTGCCGCTCGCCGCGGAGGGTGAGCACGCCGTTCTCGAACCGGATGTCGACCTTCTTCGGGTCGACGCCGGCGAGATCGAACCGGAGCGACACGGCCTCTTCGTCCTCGTAGACGTCGCAGGCGGGCGTCCAGCCGACGGACTCCCCGGTGCGGAAGAGGCGGTCCTCGAACAGGCGGTTCATCTCGTCCTGCAGCCGCCCCAGGTCACGGAAAGGCTCCCATCTCGTGAGCATCGCCATGATTTTCGACCTCCTTTTCGCCCGGCCAAGGTAAGGCGGGCGCGCGGGCTGTCAATTCGCGCCTAAGTCCTTGGTACTCCGAAGACTTTGCGCTTGACCCCGGCGGCTACGGCGTGCTACGAGCCCCGTCCCCATATGGTCACGGGTTCGATCGCGCGCCGCTACGCGAAGGCGCTGTTCAGCCTCGCTCTGGAATCCGCCCGGGTGGAGCAGTGGGCCGACGCCCTCCTCGCCCTGAAGGGGGCCGTGGCGTCCTCCCCCGAGCTGCGCGACGTCCTCGAGAACCCCGTCTACTCGAAGGAGCACAGGCGCGCGGTGATGGCGGCCCTGGCGGAGAGGCTCGCGCTCGATCCGGCGCCGACGAGCCTCCTCGCGCTCCTCGCCGATCGCAACCGCCTCGCCCACCTCTCGGCCCTGGCGGACCACTTCCGCGACCTCGCCGACGCCCACCTCGGCCGCATCCGGGCCAAGGTGACGAGCGCGGTCCCGCTCCCCGACGAGGCGGCGCAGGCCATCGCGCTGCGCCTGGCCGGCTCGAGCGGGGCGAAGGTGTTGCTCGACCAGGCGGTCGATCCGGAGCTGCTCGGCGGCGTGGTGGCGCAGGTGGGGAGCCTGGTCTACGACGGCTCCCTGCGCGCCCAGCTCCGGGCGCTGCGCCGCACGCTCGGGCCCTAGGCAACGTTTCACGAACGGTCATCCGGGAGAGAGCCCTCGATGGAAATCCGCGCCGACGAGATCAGCCGAATCATCCGCGACCAGATCAAGGACTACGGGAAGAAGGTGGACGTCGCCGAGACCGGGTCGGTCCTCTCCCAGGCCGACGGCGTCGCGCGCATCTACGGGCTCGCCGGTGCGGCGGCGGGCGAGCTGCTCGAGTTCTCCAACGGCGTGCGCGGCCTGGTGCTGAACCTCGAGGAGGACAACGTCGGCGTCGCCATCATGGGCGAGTACGAGCACATCCGCGAGGGCGACGTGGTGAAGCGCACCGGCCGCATCGCCGAGGTGCCGGTGGGCGAGGAGCTGCTCGGGCGCGTGGTGGACGGCCTGGGCAACCCCATCGACGGACGCGGGGCCGTCCAGGCGAAGCAGACCCGGAAGATCGAGATCAAGGCGCCCGGCATCGTGAAGCGCAAGAGCGTGCACGAGCCCATGCAGACCGGCCTCAAGGCCATCGACGCGCTGGTGCCCATCGGCCGCGGGCAGCGCGAGCTCATCCTGGGCGACCGCCAGACCGGCAAGACCGCCGTCGCCATCGACACCATCATCAACAACAAGGGGCAGAACCTGCACTGCTTCTACGTGGCCATCGGCCAGAAGCAGTCCACCGTGGCCCGGGTGGTGGACAAGCTGAAGCAGTACGGCGCCATGGAGTACACCACCGTGGTGGCCGCGAACGCCTCCGACCCGGCCCCCATGCAGTACCTGGCGCCGTACACCGGCGTCACCATGGCGGAGTACTTCCGCGACAGCGGCCGGCACGCGCTCATCATCTACGACGACCTCTCGAAGCACGCGGTCGCCTACCGCCAGCTCTCGCTGCTCCTGCGCCGCCCGCCCGGCCGCGAGGCGTACCCCGGCGACGTCTTCTACCTCCACAGCCGCCTGCTGGAGCGCGCCGCCAAGCTCTCGGAGAAGGAGGGGGGCGGGTCGCTCACCGCGCTGCCCGTCATCGAGACGCAGGCGGGAGACGTGTCGGCCTACATCCCGACCAACGTCATCTCCATCACCGACGGCCAGATCTTCCTCGAGACGAACCTCTTCTACCAGGGCGTCCGTCCGGCCATCAACGTGGGCATCTCGGTCTCGCGCGTCGGCGGCGCCGCCCAGGTGAAGGCGATGAAGCAGATCGCCGGCATGCTCAAGCTCGAGCTGGCCCAGTACCGGGAGCTGGCCGCCTTCGCCCAGTTCGGCTCGGACCTCGACAAGGCCACCCAGGAGACGCTCGCGCGCGGCGAGCGCCTGGTGGAGGTGCTGAAGCAGTCGCAGTACCAGCCCATGCCGGTCGAGAAGCAGATCATCCAGATCTACGCCGCCACGCAGAAGGACGAGAACGGCCAGGGCTGGATCCGCCCGGTCCCCACCGACCAGGTGACCCGCTACATGAAGGAGCTGGTCGAGTTCCTGGACGGCCGTCACGCCGACATCGGCAAGGCCATCGCCGAGAAGAAGGCGCTCGACGACGCCATCCGCGGGAAGCTCGACGGGGCCCTCCGGGAGTTCCGCGGCGTCTTCCAGGTGGCGGCCTAGCGCCCCCCCCCCGAGGGAACCGTGCCTTCGCTCCGCGACATCCGCAACCGCATCGGCTCGGTCAAGAGCACGCGCCAGATCACCAAGGCCATGAAGATGGTCTCGGCGGCGAAGCTCCGGCGGGCCCAGGACGCCGTCCTCAAGACGCGGCCGTACGCGCAGCTCCTCGAGCAGACCCTCTCCCGGCTGGCGGCGCGGGCCGCCGCCGAGGAGGAGGCGGCCCACCCGCTCCTCGCCCAGCGGGAACAGCGCCACGCCGAGGTGGTGGTCATCACCAGCGACCGCGGCCTGGCCGGCGGCTTCAACTCGAACATCGCCCGCCGCACCCAGCGGTTCATGACCGAGAACGCCGACCGGTTCGCCCGGATCGAGCTCGCCACCATCGGGCGCAAGGGGCGCGACTTCTTCCGGGCCCGCAAGATCGCGGTCCGCAAGGACTACACCGGCGTCCACGCCAACCTGGCCTTCGCCAAGGCGGAGGCGATCGCCCGCGAGTACACCGAGCGCTACCTGGCCGGCGAGGTGGACGCGGTCTTCCTCTGCTACAACGAGTTCAGGAGCGCCATCTCCCAGAAGCCGGTGGTGGTCCAGCTCCTCCCGGTCGAGACGCCCCCGGCCGCCCAGGCGCCCGGCATCGACTTCAAGTACGAGCCCTCCCGCGAGAGGCTGCTCGCCTCGCTCCTGCCGCGGCACGTGTCGATGCAGGTGTGGCGGGCGCTGCTCGAGTCCGCCGCCAGCGAGCACGGCGCGCGGATGAGCGCGATGGAGTCGGCCACCAAGAACGCGGAGGAGATGATCGGGATGCTCACCCTCCAGTACAACCGCGCCCGCCAGGCCTACGTGACGAAGGAGCTGATGGAGATCGTGGGCGGCGCCGAGGCGCTCAAGTAGGGGACCGGAAAGGAAGACATGGCCACCGCGACGAACGTGCAGAGCGGCAAGATCACCCAGGTCATCGGCCCCGTGGTGGACGTGGAGTTCCCGCCGGGTGGGCTGCCGGACATCTACACCGCGCTGGCGGTGACGAACCCCTCCATCGACGAGAGGACGGAGAACCTGATCATCGAGGTGGCGCAGCACCTGGGCGAGAACACCGCCCGGTGCATCGCCATGGACAGCACCGACGGGCTGGTGCGCGGCATGGCTGCCCGGGACACCGGCTCGGTCATCACCATGCCGGTGGGCAAGGAGGTGCTCGGCCGCATCCTGAACGTGGTGGGCGAGCCGGTGGACGAGAGGGGGCCGGTCGCGGCGACCCGCAGGTTCCCCATCCACCGCCCGCCGCCCTCCCTCGTCGAGCAGAACGTGAAGATCGAGGCGTTCGAGACCGGCATCAAGGTCATCGACCTGCTCGCCCCCTACCTGCGCGGCGGCAAGATCGGCCTCTTCGGCGGCGCCGGCGTGGGAAAGACGGTGCTGCTGCAGGAGCTCATCCGCAACGTCGCCCAGGAGCGCGGCGGCTTCTCGGTGTTCGCCGGCGTGGGCGAGCGGACCCGCGAGGGGAACGACCTCTACCACGAGATGATGGAGTCGGGCGTCATCAACAAGGACGACCTGGCCAAGAGCCAGTGCGTGCTCGTCTACGGCCAGATGAACGAGCCGCCCGGCGCCCGCGCCCGGGTGGGCCTGTCGGCGCTCGCCATCGCCGAGTACTTCCGCGACGAAGAGAACCGCGACATGCTTCTCTTCATCGACAACATCTTCCGGTTCACCCAGGCGGGCTCGGAGGTGTCGGCCCTCCTCGGCCGCATCCCCAGCGCCGTCGGCTACCAGCCCACCCTCTCCACCGAGATGGGCGAGCTGCAGGAGCGGATCACCTCCACCTCCAAGGGCGCCATCACCTCGGTGCAGGCCATCTACGTGCCCGCCGACGACCTGACCGACCCGGCCCCGGCCACCGCCTTCAGCCACCTCGACGCCACCACGGTGCTCTCCCGCAAGCTGACCGAGATCGGCATCTACCCGGCGGTGGACCCGCTGGACTCCACCTCCCGCATCCTCGACCCGCTGGTGGTCGGCGTCGAGCACTACGCCGTGGCCCGGCAGGTCCAGGAGACGCTCCAGCGCTACAAGGACCTCCAGGACATCATCGCCATCCTGGGCATGGACGAGCTCTCCGAGGAGGACAAGCTCACCGTGGCCCGAGCCCGCAAGATCCAGCGCTTCCTCTCGCAGCCCTTCCACGTGGCCGAGCAGTTCACGGGCAGCCCGGGGAAGTACGTGAAGCTCCCGGACACCATCCGAGGCTTCAAGGAGATCGTGGAGGGCAAGCACGACGACCTGCCCGAGCAGGCCTTCTACATGGTGGGAGGCATCGAGGAGGCGATGGAGAAGGCGAAGAAGCTCGCCGCGGGGTAAGCCATGCCGCTCACGCTCGACATCGTCACGCCCGAAAAGCGCGTCCTCTCCGTCGCCTGCGACGAGGTGCGCGCGCCCGGCGTGCTGGGCGGGTTCGGGATCCGGCTCGACCACACCGACTTCATGACCGAGCTCGACGCCGGGCGGCTCACCTGGGTGGAGGGCGGCGTGGAGCGCCACGTTGCGGTGGGCGGCGGATACCTCCAGGTGGCCGCGAACCACGTCATCGTGCTGGCCGACTCGGCCGAGGCGGCCGAGGAGATCGACGTGGAGCGAGCCCGCCGCGCCCTCGACGAGTCGCAGAACCGCCTCCTCGCCATGACCGAGCAGGACGAGCACTACGCCGAGGAGGCGGCCCGGGTGCGGCGGGCCGCGGCCCGGCTCCGGGTGGCGGGGCAATAGGCGAGCGGAGCGCCGGCCGGCGAGCGGAGCGGGCGCCGCCCCTCTCGCCCGTTGAGTCCCAGCCTGCTCCGCGAGCCGCTTCTGGCTGGGCCTCGCCCGGTCAATCGGGCGCTCGCCCTCCCGGCGACGAGCCCCCGGTCCACCTTGAATCCCAC
Organism: Anaeromyxobacteraceae bacterium; assembly: GCA_035466675.1. Lineage (GTDB taxonomy): Bacteria > Myxococcota > Myxococcia > Myxococcales > Anaeromyxobacteraceae > Anaeromyxobacter. The sequence goes on from DATIUR010000278.1 coordinate 21,445, forward strand.
AGAGAAATCCGCTACATAGAACTGCGCACGCGGGGGCCCGGCTCGGGCCCCCGCCCGCCTTTGCGCGAAGGTGCGCCCAATGCCCGACGACGAGACCCTGCCGCCCCCGCCTCCCGACGCGCCTCCGCCGCCGGAGTCGCCGCCGCCTCCTCCGGGCGACGGCCATCGCGTCCCGCAGGTCGCGATCGAGGACGAGATGCGCAGGTCGTATCTCGACTACTCGATGTCCGTCATCATCGGGCGCGCCCTGCCCGACGTGCGCGACGGCCTCAAGCCCGTGCACCGGCGGATCCTGTACACGATGCAGCAGCTCGGGAACGACCACAACAAGCCCTTCAAGAAGTCCGCCCGCATCGTGGGCGACTGCATGGGCAAGTTCCACCCACACGGAAACCTGGCCATCTACGACGCGCTCGCCCGGCTCGCCCAGGACTGGAACATGCGCGCGCCGCTCGTCGACCCGCAGGGGAACTTCGGGTCCGTGGACGGCGACCCGCCGGCGGCGGAGCGGTACACGGAGGTTCGCCTCACGCGTCTCGCCGAGTTCCTGCTGGAGGACATCGACAAGGACACCGTGAACTGGGGCTCGAACTTCGACGACTCCCTGCAGGAGCCGCTCGTCCTCCCCACCCGCTTCCCGAACCTGCTCGTGAACGGCTCCGCCGGCATCGCGGTGGGGATGGCCACGAACGTCCCGCCCCACAACATGGGAGAGGTGATCGACGCGGCCATCCACCTGGTCGAGCACCCGAAGGCCACGGTGGCCGACCTGCTCCGCTTCGTCCCGGGCCCCGACTTCCCCACCGCCGGGATCATCCTGGGCCGCGAGGGGATCGAGCAGGCCTACCAGACCGGCCGCGGCACCATCCAGGTGCGGGCCCGGGCCACCATCGAGGTGCAGCCGCGCACCGAGCGGGAGTCGATCGTCGTCACCGAGATCCCGTACCAGGTGAACAAGGCCCGGCTCATCGAGCACATCGCCGAGCTGGCGCGCGACCGGAAGATCGAGGGCATCTCCGACCTGCGCGACGAGTCCTCCCGCGAGGGCATGCGGGTGGTCATCGAGCTGAAGCGGGACGCGGTCGCGCAGGTGGTGCTGAACAACCTCTTCGCCCACACCGCGCTCCAGGTCGGCTTCGGCGTGATGCTGCTCGCCATCGACGCCGGGCAGCCCCGCATCCTGAACCTGAAGGAGCTCCTGGAGCGGTTCGTGGCGCACCGCCGCGACGTGGTCACCCGGCGGACGCGCCACGAGCTCAAGAAGGCCCGGGAGCGCGAGCACGTCCTGCTCGGCCTCCAGATCGCGCTCGACCACCTGGACGCCATCGTCGAGCTCATCAAGAAGGCGCCCGACGTCGACGCCGCCCGGGAGGGGCTCACCGCCCGCTTCGGCCTCTCCGAGGTGCAGGCCAAGGCGATCCTCGAGATGCAGCTCCGCCGGCTCACCGGCCTCGAGCGGCAGAAGATCCTGGACGAGCTGGCCGAGGTCCAGAAGCTCGTCGGCCGGCTCCGCGAGATCCTCTCCTCGGAGAAGGTGCTGCTCGAGCTGATCGTGGCGGAGCTCAGCGAGGTGAAGCGGCTCTTCGCCGACGAGCGCCGCACCGAGATCCAGGGGGCGGCGGCCGCCCTGGGCGCCGAGGACCTCATCGCCGAGGAGGAGATGGTGGTGACCGTCTCGCACCTCGGCTACGTGAAGCGCAACCCGCTCTCGCTCTACCGGGCCCAGCGGCGCGGCGGGCGGGGGAAGACCGGCGCGGCGGCCCGGGACGAGGACTTCATCGAGAGCCTGTTCGTGGCCTCGACGCACAGCTACCTGCTCGTCTTCTCGGACAAGGGGAAGGTCTACTGGCTCAAGGTCCACGAGATCCCGCAGGCCGGCCGGGCCGCGCGCGGCAAGCCCATCGTGAACCTGCTCCACCTCGCCCAGGGCGAGAAGGTGGCGGCCATCCTGCCGGTCCGCCGCCTGCCCGAGGCGCCCGGCAACGGCGAGGAGGCCGAGGGACCCGAAGCGGAGGAGAGGGGCGAGGAGCGGAACGGCTCCGGCGAGTACGTCTTCATGGCGACCCGCCGCGGCCTCGTCAAGAAGACGCGCCTCGACGCCTTCAGCCGCCCGCGGCCGTCGGGGATCATCGCGCTCTCCATCGAGGAGGGCGACGAGCTCATCGCCGCCCAGCTCACCGACGGGAAGAGCCACGTGCTGCTCTCCACCGCCCAGGGCATGGCCATCCGCTTCGAGGAGTCGGACGCCCGCCCCATGGGCCGCAGCGCCTACGGGGTGAAGGGGATCACCCTGGAGGAGGGGGACGCGGTCGTCTCGGCGGAGACCATCCGGCCGCCCACCCCGGGGGAGCCCCCGCCGGCCGTGCTGACCGTCACCACCAACGGCTACGGCAAGCGGAGCGAGCTCTCCGAGTACCGGGTGCAGAGCCGCGGGGGCAAGGGGATCATCACCATCAAGACCACCGAGCGGAACGGAGCGGTGGTGTCGGCCATGGCCGTCTTCGATCCCGAGCAGGTGATGATCATCACCAACCGCGGGATGCTCATCCGCATGGCGGTGAAGGGGATCGGCGTCATCGGACGCAACACCCAGGGCGTGCGCCTCATCACCCTCGAGTCGAAGGACGAGAAGGTGGTGGCGGTGGCGCGCGTGGCCGAGACCGGCCAGGCGGCCGAGGCGGCCGGGGTCCGCGAGGAGGCGGCCGAGGTCTCCGCCCCGGTCGAGACCGTGCCCGAGGGGGAGCCGGAGGAGGGCGAGGGCGAGGGAGGCGGGGAGGGGCCGGAGGAGGAGCGGTGAGGGCCTCCCGGGCGCTCGCGGCCGCGCTCGCGCTGGCCGCCGGCCTCGCCTGCGGCTCGGCGGCCCGCAAGCTCGAGGAGGCGAACACCCTCCGCCGCCGCGGCGACCCGGGCGGCGCGCTGGCCGCGTACAAGGCCATCCTGGCCGACCTGGGCGAGGGGCCGCTGCCCGTGGACCAGGCCAGGGTCCGCGCCAAGGCGCTCCGGTTCGCCGGGGACGTCTCCTACCTGGAATTGGGCGACTACGCCGGGGCGATCGCCTACTACCGCCGGATCATCTCCCTCCACCCCGGCGGGCCGGAGGCCTACGAGGCGCGCGGCGTGATCGGGGACATCTTCCGCGACCGGTTCGACGACCGGCTCGGGGCCGTCGCGCAGTACGCCGCCATCGCCGCCTCCGATGCGCCGCAGGCGGCGGAGTACCAGCTCAAGGTGGCGCGCGAGTACCTGGAGCTCAAGAACACGCAGCAGGCGCGGACCGAGGCGCGCATCCTCCGCGAGCGGTGGCCCGACAGCCCGCTCGCCGACGAGGCCCAGCTCGTCACCGCCCAGGCCTGGTCGCTGGAGCGACGCGACGACGAGGCCCTGGGCGCCTTCCAGGCCCTGGTCGAGCGCGGGCCCGCCCCCGACGTGTCGGCGCGCGCGCTGGCCGGCCAGGCCCACATCCACGCGCAGGCGGGGCGCTTCGACCGGGCGCTGGAGCTGTACGAGCAGGCCCTGCCCGCCCATCCCAACCCGGAGTCCATCCACACCGCCATCGAGGCCGTCCGCGAGCGGCGGGAGCGGGCCCGGACCGCCACGCCCGGCGACCGCGCCGCCGCCTTCGACTACGAGAAGGTCCGTCCCAACCCCAGGGGTGAGCCATGAAGACCGAGCTGTCGGAGAAGCTCTTCGCCAAGGCGAAGGACCTGTTCCCGGGCGGCGTGAACAGCCCGGTCCGCGCCTTCAAGGGGGTGGGCGGCACGCCGCGGTTCATCGCCCGCGGTCGCGGCGCGCACCTGGTGGACGTGGACGGCAACGACTACGTCGACTACGTCCTCTCCTGGGGTCCGCTCGTCGCCGGCCACTGCCACGCCGAGGTGATGCGGGAGGTGCAGGAGGCCCTGCGCGAGGGGTCGAGCTTCGGCGCCCCCTCGCCCCGCGAGATCCAGCTCGGGGAGCTGGTGCGGGAGCGCATGCCCTGGATCGAGCGGATGCGCTTCTGCTCCTCCGGGACCGAGGCGACCACGGCCGCCATCCGGGTGGCGCGAGGCTTCACCGGACGCGACGACATCGTGAAGTTCGACGGCTGCTACCACGGCGCGGGCGACGCGCTGCTCGTGAAGGCCGGCTCCGGCGTCGAGACGCTGGGCCTCCCCGACTCGCCCGGCGTGCCGGCCGACCTGGCCCGCCACACCCTGACCCTGCCCTTCAACGATCTCGAGGCGGTGAACCGCCTCCTCGGGCAGCGAGGCGGCTCGATCGCCGCCGTCATCGTCGAGCCGGTGGTGGGCAACATGGGCGTGCTCGTTCCCGGGCCGGGCTACCTCCAGGGGCTGGTCGACGCCTGCCGCAAGCACGGCGTGCTGCTCATCGTCGACGAGGTGATGACCGGCTTCCGCCTCTCCGCCGGCGGGGCCTGCGGGCTCTACGGCATCCGCCCCGACCTCGTCGCGTTCGGGAAGGTGATCGGGGGCGGCCTGCCGGTGGGGGCGTTCGGCGGGCGCGCCGACGTGATGGACCGGGTCGCACCGGCCGGGCCGATCTACCAGGCCGGGACTCTCTCCGGGAACCCCATGGCCATGGCGGCCGGGCACGCCACCCTGAAGCTGCTCGGGCCGGATGCCTACCGGCGCCTCGAGGAGATCTCCGCCCGGCTGGCCGACGGTCTCGCCCGGGCGGCGGCGGCGGCCAAGGTGGCGGTGCAGGTGAACCGGGTCGGCTCGATGCTCACCGTCTTCTTCGCGGACGAGCCCGTCCTCGACGCCCAGAGCGCCCGGGCGGCCTCGACCAAGCGCTTCGCCCGCTTCTTCCACGTGCTGCTCGAGAACGGCGTCTACTTCCCCCCCTCCCAGTTCGAGGCGGCCTTCCTCTCCACCGCCCATTCGGACGACGACGTCGAGCACACCGTGCGGGCCGCCAAGGTCGCCTTCGCGGAGGTGGCCAAGGTCGAGGCGTGAGACGGGGTCGGGACGCGCGAAGCCATTGACGGACCGGGCGCCCGCCTGCTATACGGGCGTGCCTCCCACACCTGGAAGCTATCGGAAACCCCGGTGATTCCGGGTGCGGCGAGCCCTGGAGGACCCTTGGGCCGGCCGAGCGACGAGGAGCGCCGGGCCGAGGGGAGGAAGGGGCTCTCGGGGTACGCAGCGGCATACCAGAAGGCAGGGCCGTACCTCGGCGCCTCGACGAGCCTGGTCGTGGCGGTGGGGCTCTTCACCTGGCTGGGGCACGTCGTCGACGAGAAGCTCGGGCACGAGATTCCGTGGGTCACCCTGATCGGGGCGGCCCTGGGCATGCTGGGGGGGTTCGTGAGCTTCTTCAAGACCGTCCTGGGAGCGAGGAAGGGGAAGTGAAGCACCAGATCGCCACCGTGCTCCTCGCCCTCCTCTTCGTCGCCATCGCCCTCGCCACGGGCGTGCACCGCCGCGGCGCGGTGGCCGGCGCCTCGATGGCCGGGCTCACCGCGATCGCCTCGGTGATCGCGGTCGGGCGCGCCGCCCTGGGGCCGAACCCGGTGCGCCGCTCCCTGGCGGTGCTGGTGGCCGCCTTCCTCCTCCGGCTCGTCCTGGTCGGCGCCGGGACCTTCCTGCTCGTCCGCGCCGGCGAGGGCGTGGCCGCCTTCGTGGTGGCCTTCTTCGTCCCCTACTTCGTCCTGGCGGCCCTGGAGGCCGCCTACGTCCACTCGCTCCGCCACAGGACGGGAAAGGCCGCATGACCTCCGCCCTCGTCACCCTCGCCCTCGGCCTCTCGCTCGCGCAGCACGGCACCGCCGAGCCCGCCGTGGAGGCGCAC
>DATIUR010000279.1:0-9075 GCA_035466675.1 Anaeromyxobacteraceae bacterium
AAGGCCACTGCTGCTGCGAGACGCGACATCGATCCCCTCCTCCCTGGGTGGACAGCCAGGTTCAGGGCGCCGGAGCGGCCGCCGGCGCGCCGGCCGGGGCGGCCGCGGGCCGCTGGAACGTGCCGAACAGGATGGGCACCGCGATCTTCACGAGCAGCGTGAAGACGAGGAATCCGACCCCGAACACCCCGGCGGCGATGCCCCACTCGGTGCCGGTGGGCCTGTACTCGTAGATCTCGCCGAGCGTGTCGGGGGTCATCCCCGGGATGACGAGCCCCATCCCCTTCTCGATGTAGACGCCCGCCCAGATGAGCAGGCACCCCAGGTTGAGCGTCACCGGGTTGGCGCGGGTCCTGGGGATGAGGAAGAGGAAGAACGCCACCAGGCTCGCCGCCAGCGAGAGCCAGGCATACGGGACGAGCGCCCGGTGCTCGCCCAGCCCGAACCAGAGGTAGCGCGTGTAGAGCGTGTGCTCGGTGCTCGAGTAGAACTCCTTGAACACCTCCGCGCCGAGCAGGAAGAGGTTCAGGAACATGGCGTAGGACATCAGCTCGGCGACCTTGGAGATGGCCTCGTCCTTGATGGGGAAGTTCACCGTCCTCCTCAGGATCTGGAAGAGGATGAGCATCACCGCCGGGCCCGAGCAGAAGGCGGAGGCGAGGAACCGCGGCGCCAGGATCGACGCGTTCCAGTAGGGCCGGGCCGCCATGCCGTTGTAGAGGAACGCGGTCACGGTATGGGTGGAGATGGCCACCGGGATGGAGGCCAGGATGAGCGGCACGAAGATGCGCTTGTCGTACGGCTGCCCGTGGTACGCCTTCCAGAGGAGGTAGATCACCAGGACGAGGTTCAGGAGCAGGTAGACGTTCAGCACCAGCGCGTCCCAGGCCAGCATCGATCGCGGCCAGTTGGGCGTGCCCAGGAGCGGGGCCATGTGCAGCAGGCGGTCCGGCCGGCCCATGTCCACCAGGATGAAGAGCAGGCACATGATGAGCGCCGAGATGGCCAGCAGCTCGCCCAGGATGGCGACCTCCTTGATCGGCTTCCACTGGTAGACGTAGGCGGGGATGACGAGCAGCACCGCCGCGGCCGCCACGCCGACGAGGAACGTGAAGTTGCCCACGTAGAAGGCCCAGGAGACCTGGTCCCGCATGTTGGTGGCGATGAGGCCCGCCTCGAACTGGTGGGCGTAGCTCGCGAGGCCGACCACGATGAGGACGCCCAGGAAGGCCAGCCAGGCCCAGTAGGCCCGGCTGCCGCGGGTCACCTGCCGGACGCACCCCTTCAGGAAGTCGAGGATTCCGGACATCGATCCGCCTCGCTAGGTCGCGTAGAAGTAGTAGAACTGCGGGTGCGTGGCGAGCTCCTCCTTGAAGACGAAGACGCGCTTCGTCTCCATCACCTGGCGGATCTCGCTCTGCGGGTCGAGCAGGTTGCCGAACTTGCGCGCGCCCACCGGGCAGATCTCCACGCAGGCGGGGTAGCGGCCGTTGCGGGTGCGCTGGATGCAGAAGGTGCACTTCTCCACCACGCCCTTGGGCCGGGGCCGGTTGCCGAGCAGGTGCTGTTTCGGGTTCAACTCCTCGGGCGGCAGGTTGGGCGTGCCCCAGTTGAAGTGGCGCGCGCCGTAGGGGCAACCCGACATGCAGCAGCGGCAGCCGATGCACCAGTCGTAGTCCACCACCACGATGCCGTCCGGCTCCTTCCAGGTGGCCTGGGTGGGGCAGACCTTCACGCAGGGCGGGTGCTCGCACTGCTGGCACTGCACCGGCATGTAGAAGTGGCCCTCGCGGGGGACCTGGTCCGCCTCGTAGTAGTGGTTCGCGTGGACGAGGTCGACGCCGCTCGCCTTCTCCATCTCCAGCACCCGGATCCAGTGGATCTGCGGCCGCGCGCGGGACTGGTTGTTCTCCTGCACGCACGCGTAGACGCAGCGGCGGCAGCCGATGCAGCGGGAGAGGTCGAGACCGTAGCCGAACCGGACGCCCGGGATGGGCGGCTCGTTCCCGACCTGCACCTTCTTGCCGAACTTCCGCTCCTCGTCGCGCTCGATCCTGGCGAGGAGCCGCTTCACGTCCTCCGGGGAGAGCTCCCACAGGTGCTGGCGGAGGAACCCCTCCACCCCGCAGCCGGAGGCGGCGGCCACCGCGGCGCCCGCCGCGGCCGTCCTCAGGAACGCACGCCGGCGGGGATCGAGGGGAGCGCCGTCGTCCGCCCCCGCCGCGGGCAGGACGGGCAGGCTCTTCCGGTCGCTCACTGGCGCATCTCCTCGGGCCGCAGCGGGCGCGGCTCCGGCTTGAGGGGCTTGAAGGCGGGCGAGTGCGGGTTGTGGCAGTTCACGCACAGGTGATAGGTCTTCTGGCCGTTCCACTGGCCGACCCGCTTGCCGTGCACGCCGGCGCGCCAGTCGCGGTACTTGTCGCCGTGGCACTGCCCGCACAGCCGGTAGGACTCGGTGAAGGGGACCGGGTCGCCGTTGGTGAGGTGCAGAACGTCGCGGTTCGCGCTGTCGTGGCAGTCCAGGCACCAGCGGTTCTCGGGCGGCCCGTGGTCGAGCCGGATGTCCTCGTGGAACCCGAGATCCCGGCGGGTCCGATCGCCCGGCTCCACGTGGCACGCCGAGCAGGGGAAGATCCCCTCGGTGAAGGGGGGCGGCTGCGCCTGGATGAGCTGTTGCGCGGGCGCCGCAGCCGGCTTCGCCGCCGTCGCCGTCTCCGCCCTCGCCTGCGCGAGCGCGGCGGCCGTCGCGATCCCCAGGATCGCCCGGCCGAGGGAACGGTTGGTCACGTCGCCACCTCCACCCTTCATCCCCTCGTTTTTGCGGAGGCTACCGGACGGGCGGAATCGCCGAATGACGGCGATCAATGAAAAGGTGCTTTCTTTTGGGGAGCGGACGCTTACCCGCTCCCGGGCTCACGGAGCCTGCGCGCGAGCGACTGCTGCGCCTTCCACGGACCGTGGGCGGCGCCGCGGGACGCGAGCCGCTCGAGCAGGGCCCGGGTGGCCGGATCGATCTCCCCCGGCGGCTCGCGCCCCCAGGGGGTGCCCGGGAGCGGCATGAAGGCGTGCGCGTGGACGCGGGCGCCCAGCGCGGCGAGCGAGCCGGCCAGACGGCGGGTGGCCTCCCGGTCCTCCCCGGTCTCGCCCGGAAGGCCGAAGAGCAGGTCCACGTCGGGGCGGAAGCCGGCCTCGAGCGCGTACCGGGCGGCGCGCAGGACGTCGGCCGCCACGTGCCCGCGCCCCATGGCGGCGAGCATCCGATCCGATCCCGACTGCCCGCCCAGGATCACGGTCCGGTTGGCGCAGCGCCGGGCCAGGATGGCGAGCGCCCGCGGCGACACGTGCTCGGGGCGCAGCTCCGACGGGAAGGTGCCGAGGAACAAGCGCATCCCCGCCCTCGCCTCCTCCCCGGCCGCGGCCAGCAGCGCCTCCACCGCGTCGAGGTTCGCCTCGGGGCCCTCCGCGCCGTAGGAGAGCGCGCTCGGCGTGAGGAAGCGGACGTCGCGGGCCCCCGCCGCCGAGAGGTAGCGGACTCCGCGCCGGACCGAGTCGAGCGAGCGGTGCCGGAACCGGGCCCGGGCGAGGAACGGCGTCTGGCAGAAGCGGCAGGCCCAGGCGCAGCCGCGGGTGATCTCGATCGGGTTGAGCCGCCCGGCCCCGGCCGCGAACGCGGGCACCGCCTCGAGGTCCACCGGCGCGGCCCGGCCGCTCGTCCGCAGGCGTCCCGACTCCCTCCAGGCGAGCCCCGGCACGGCCCGCGGATCGTCCCCCGCCGCGACCCGGGCGAGGAGCGCCGGCAGGGTCTCCTCCCCCTCGCCCACGGCGGCCAGGTGGAAGCCCGCCGCGAGCGTGCCCTCCGGATCGCCGGTGGCGTGCGCCCCTCCCGCCACGTGCAGCACCCGCGGGTCGGGGGCGAGGGCCGACACCCGCGAGAGCTCCGCGGCGACCTCGGCCGCGCCGGCCGAGTAGAACGACCAGGCCACCACCGGCCGCGCGCCCGCCGCGAGCGTCTCCCGCGCCGCCCGCGCCGCCTCCTCCGGGCCCTCGGCGATCCTCACCCCGACGCGGCGGCAGGCCGGGCTCTGCTCGACGGCGGCCAGCAGGACGTTGAGGGCGTGGCGCGAGGTCCTGCGGTAGTGGAGGACGAGCTCCGCGCCGGGCACGCGCCATGGTACGCCGCGGCCGGCGTCGCCGGCGAGGCGGCGGTCCGGCGTCCCGCCCGGGGCGGCCGCTTGACGGACCGTGGGCGTTCGTAGTCGCCTCCGGCTCCAGCACACGGAGGTCCCATGGCGAAGAGGAAGGCGAGGAAGGCGGCGCGGCGCCCGGCCCGCCGCCCGGCGAAGCGGAGGGTGCTGGCGATCCCGCCGCGCTACGGCTCGATCACCCCTGCCCTCACCATCCGCGACTGCGCCCGGGCGATCGAGTTCTACAAGCAGGCGTTCGGGGCGAAGGAGCTCTCCCGGATGCCCGGACCGGACGGCAAGATCATGCACGCCGAGCTGAAGTTCGGCGACCGGGTGGTCATGATGGGCGAGGAGGCGCCGCAGATGGGCAGCCGCTCGCCGCAGACGGTCGGCGGCAGCTCCACGCGCCTGATGATGTACGTGAAGAACTGCGACGCGGCCTTCCAGCGGGCCGTGGCGGCCGGCGCCACCTCCGAGATGCCGCCCGCCGACATGTTCTGGGGCGACCGGTACGCCACCCTGGTCGATCCCTTCGGGCACCAGTGGGCTCTCTCCACGCACCTGCGCGATCTGACGCCGAAGCAGATGGCGGCGGCGGCGGCCCAGGCCATGGCGCAGGCGGGCGGCGGACCGCCCCAGGCCTGAGCGTGGCGAGCGAGGGGACCGCCCCGGCGGGCGGCGGGAGGCGAAAGGTCTGGCTCGACTGGCAGCGCGGCCTGGCCGTGCTGTTCATGGTGGAGTGGCACGCCTACGACGCGTGGGTGCTGCCGGAGGCCGCCCGGGGGGGGCTGCACCAGCTCCTCCAGGTGGTGGGCGGCTTCGCCGCACCCTCCTTCCTGTACATGGCCGGCCTGTCCCAGGTGCTGGGGGACGCGGCCATGGAGCGCAAGGGCATCCCCGCGGGGGAACGGCGGCGGCACGCGATCCGGCGCGCCCTGTGGCTGCTCGGCGTGGCCTACCTCTTCCGCGTCTTCGAGTACGTGGTGGGCGGCGCCTGGTCGGTGCCGGGCGGCCACGAGCAGATCCTCAAGGTCGACATCCTGAACGTCATCGCCGTCTCGCTCCTGCTCACCGCCCTCGTCACGGCGGGCGTGCCGGCCCGCCGGCACGCCGCCCTGGCCGTGGCCGGCGCGGCCGCCTTCGCGCTGCTCGCGCCGGTGGTGGCCGCCTGGCAGCACCCGCCCAGCCGGCTGCTCGACTACCTGTACGCCGACTGGCCGCGCGCCCAGTTCCACCTCTTCAACTGGGCGGCCTTCGCCTTCGCGGGGAGCGCCGTCGGGCGCCTGGCCCTGGGAGAGGACCGGCCCCTGCGCCTCCTGGGCCTGGCGGCCGCGCTCTTCCTGGGCGGCTGGCTCGCCGATCGCCTGCCCCCCTTCTACGCCCACCAGGAGTTCTGGCGCACCTCGCCCTCCTGGTTCGCCATGCGCCTGGGCGGCGTGATGGCCATGAGCGCCGTCCTGCAGGCGCTGCCCGCGGGGGCGGACGGCCCGCTCTCCTGGCTCCGGACCATGGGGCGCCACTCCATGCTCGGCTACTTCGTGTCGATCGAGATCCCCTACGGCATCCTCTCCTGGCCCATCCACAAGCGGCTGGGCATGGGGCAGTCCGTCGGGGCCGTCGTGGCCATGCTGGTCCTCACCTGGGCCGTCTCGGCGGCAGCCGACCGCTGGGACGCCTGGAGGCGCGCGCGCCGGGCCGCGGCGGCCGCCTGATCCCGGCTAACGGCCCGCCACCCAGTCCCCGATGGCCGCCTGCGTCCGCTCGCGCAGGTCGACGTCCTGGCGGAGCCGCTCCAGGGTCTGGGCCATGGCCTGGCGCGCCTCCTCGAGCGGGTGCGCGTCGAGGAAGTCCTTCGCCTCCTCGAGGTGGCGTCGCTCCACCAGCTGGCCCATCGACTCCACCACGCGCCGGAGCAGCATGGGGGCGCCCTTCATCCGGGCGTGCAGGCCGTCCCATCCGGCCCGCAGCGCCTCCCAGAACGCGTCGCGGGCCACGCGGTTCCCTAGCAAGGTCGCCACGAACGAGGCCGAGTCCTGCAGGGGGACCGCCTCGCCGAGGGCCATCGCCCGCGCCCGCGCGGAGAGGTCGGGGTCCTCGAAGGAGGCGAGGGCGAGGAGATAGCGCCGGCGGAAGGTGGGGTCGGTCTCGCTCTCGAAGAGGCGCTGGAACTGGACGAAGCGGGCCTCGCCGCCCCCGCGGGCCGCCAGCGCCACGGCCGCGTCGTGCAGGTTCGGCTCGAGGGCGCCGCGGTCGCCGGAGAGCCAGCGGTCGAGCCGCCCCACCGCCTCGGCGATCGCGGCCGGGTCGCGCGCCACCAGGCCCAGGGCGCGGACGGCGGACGCCCGGCGCAGGCGGACGGGATCGGGCTCCCCGGGGGTCGGGTCCCAGCCCACCGCGGCGAGCTGCGGGCGGAACAGGCGCGCCACCAGCGCCCCGAGCCGCGGCCGATCGGCGTCGGACACGAGCCGGTGCTCGATCACCGCCAACCTGGCCACCAGCTCGTCCAGCACCGCGTGGTCCTCGTCCGCCGCGAAGGCGGAGCACAGCTCGAGGAAGGTCCGCACGTCCCGCTCGCCGGTGCGGACGAGCGCCCACTCGTCGGCGAGCAGCGCGATGCGCTCGGCGGGCGCCAGGTCCCGCAGGGCGCGGGCCAGCGCGGCCGCGGTGGCCACGTCGTAGGCCACGCGGTAGAAGCCGGTGGCGCCGGCGTTGGCGCACACCCAGGCCACCTCGCCCTCGCCGGGAAGCGGGACCTCGGCGGTCCGGCCGGTGAGCAGGTGGCGCTGCTCCCGGACGCCGCCGGCGTCGGCGTAGCGGACCACCAGCGGCACCGGCCAGGTGGCGTCGTCGGGGCGCGCCGCCGCCGGGTCGGAGAGGAACCGGGACTGCGAGACGCGCAGCGACCGCCCCACCCGCTCGGCGCGGACCACCGGGAAGCCGGGCTGGCGGATCCAGGCGTTGGCCAGCTCGACCACCGGCTCGCGCGAGGCCTCGGCCAGCGCCGCCCACAGGTCGTCGGCCACGGCGTTCCCGCGCGCGTGGCGGCGCATGTAGAGCCGGATGCCGGCGCGGAACCGCTCCTCGCCCAGGTAGCCCTCGATCATGCGGAGGACCGCTCCGCCCTTCTCGTAGGTGATGAGGTCGAAGGCCTCGCCCGCCTCCGCCACGTTGCGGACCTCGGCGCGGATGGGATGGGTGGACCGGAGCGCGTCGAGCTGCATGGCCGCCGCCTTGCCCTGGTCGAACTCGAGCCAGACCCGCCAGTCGGGCCGCCAGGCGTCGACGACCTTGTAGGCCATCCAGGTGGCGAAGGCCTCGTTGAGCCAGAGGTCGTCCCACCACGTCATGGTGACCCAGTTGCCGAACCACTGGTGCGCCAGCTCGTGCGTCACCACCTCGGCCACCCGCTTCTGCTGGGCGAGCGAGGCGGTGGCGGGATCGAGCAGCAGCACCACCTCGCGGTAGGTCACCAGGCCCGCGTTCTCCATGGCGCCGGCCTCGAAGTCGGGGACGCCCACCTGGTCGAGCTTGCCGAAGGCGTAGGGCACGTCGAAGTAGTCCTCGAGCCGCGGCAGCACCTCGACCGCCACCTCCTGGCCGAAGCCGGTCAGCTTCACCTTCTCGGGCACCGCCCAGGTCCGCACCGGGACGCCGCGCATCGTCGCCTCGGGCGAGGGCACGAGCCCGCCCACCGCCAGCGCCACGAGGTAGGTGGGCAGCGGCGGCGTCTCCCGGAAGACCACGCGCCGCCGGCCCGGCCCGGCCGGCCCCTCCTCCGCCGGCACGGCGTTCCCGAGGACGGTCGCCCCCTCGGGCGCCTCCACCTGGATGCGCCAGGGGGCCTTGAAGCCCGGCTCGTCGAAGCAGGGGAAGACGCGCCGGGCGTCCGCCGCCTCGAACTGCGTCACGGCCAGGCCGGCCCCGGCCATGTAGAGCCCCCGGAGGCCGCTGCTCATCCGCCCGGTCCAGGCCAGGTCGAGCCCCGCCGCGCCCGCCGGCAGCGGCTCGGCGAAGGAGAGCACCACCGTCTCGCTCGCCGGGATGCGCTCGACCCGCGCCGCGGGGATCTCCCGGTCCCCGATCCGGCAGGCCGCCCGGCCGACCTCCAGCTCGTGGGCGTGCAGGACCACCTCGTCGGTGGGCGCGTCCAGATGGAGGGCGATCCGGATGCGGCCGGAGAAGGCGCGCCCGTCCAGGTCGAGCGACAGCGAGGCGTCGTAGGCGACGGGGCGTACGGCGCGGCCGAGGCGGAAGTTCCGGTCTTGGGCGGGCTGGGCCATGGAGGTCTTCCCCGGGGGGGCGGCGGGAAGCGGGTAGCATAGCCGGAGGATGCGGTCGGTGCGCGTGCGGGTCAGGGCGGAGGCGGCGCGAGCGCGTGCAGCCCCTCCGCCACCGCCCGGCAGACGCTTCGGGGGCGAGGACTCGAGCTCGAGGTAGAGCAGCTTCCCCTCCCCGGCCGCCACCACGTCGAGGTCGCCGCCCACGCCCGGCGCGCCGGACTTGACGCCGACCTCGACGTCGAGCGCGAGGCGCTCGCGGAGCGAGCGGGCCATCCACCACTCCAGCGCCCCGCCGAAGCTGCGGGCGCGGTGGACGAGCCGGTAGCGGCCGCGGCCGGCCGGCTCGGCGATGCCCATGGCCACGAGCTCGCCGGCCATGGCACGGGCGCGCGGCGCGCGCAGGTAGCGCGTCGCCTCGGCGGGCGAGAAGGACGGCCCGGCCAGGATGGCTCCGCGCAGGAAGAGGCGGAAGGCGTAGTGGCCGAGCCGGTCCATGAGGCGCGACTCGACCTCCGGGGAGAGGTCGGCCGGCCAGGGCAGGTCGGGCGTCCCCGGGCGCGGCCGGAGCCCCCGCCGCGCCAGCATGGCCAGGACCTCCCCGGCCGGCGGCC
>DATIUR010000280.1:0-9137 GCA_035466675.1 Anaeromyxobacteraceae bacterium
CGGGAGCGGTACGCGCTCTACGAGCAGCTCGCCCGGGCCATGAACCCGGCGGTCCTGGCGGGCCAGGGCGCTCCGCCCAAGGCGCGCGCCTAGGCCCGGGGCGAGGCACCAGGTGGTCGCCGCCCCCACCCCTCGCCGCCCGGCGGCGGAGGGGGTCGGGGGGCCACACGTCACCCCCGGTGCGATGCGACCCGGACCGGAGGCGCGCGAACCGCCCGCTCCGGCGGAGCTTCTCCGGCTTCCGCCCGGCCCTGGCCTTGCACCGCTGGGCCTCGCCTGCCCGTCCAGGGGCGGGGACGTACGCCATGTCCTGCCCGATCGTCGGATCCTGCGCGCTCCACCGGAGCATCTCCATGAAGGAGGCGCTGAGGGTCTGGCAGAGCTTCTACTGCGAGGGCTCCTTCGCGAGGTGCGAGCGGTACAAGCTGGCCACCTCCGGCGGCCACGTCCCGCCGCGGCTCCTGCCGAACGGCCGCCTCCTCGACGCGCCCGAGCCCTCCCGGTAGGCCGCGCCTTCCTCGGGCCGCCCGGACGCTCCGCTTCGCGCTACACTCGCGCGGAGATCGTCCGGCCGATCCGTGCGTTACACGGCTCGAGGCCCGCGAGGGAGCGTGCCCAGGGAAGAGAGCGACGAGCGGCTCATGGCGCGCTTCCGGAAGGGCGACGCGCGGGCCTTCGAGGTCCTCGTGCGACGCCACCGTACGCCCGTCTTCTCCTTCCTGGTCCGGCTCGTGGGGGAGCGCCCCCGCGCCGAGGACCTCCTGCAGGAGACCTTCCTCAGGGTGGTGCGCGCCGCGCCGGGGTGGGAGCCGCGGGCCCGCTTCTCCACCTGGCTCTACGGCATCGCCCGGAACCTCGCCATCGACGAGTCGCGGCGGGCCGCCTTCCGCCGCACCGAGCCGCTGGACCGCTCGGCACCCGGCCAGGACCCGCCCATCGCCCTGCTCGCCTCCGGCGACCCGCCCCCCGACCGCGCCGCCGAGGCGGCCCTCCTGCGGCCGCGCCTCGAGGAGGCCCTCGCCTCGCTGCCGGCCGAGCAGCGCGAGGTGTTCCTGCTCCGCGAGCAGGCCGGGCTCGCCTTCCGGGAGATCGCGGCGGTGACGGCGACGCCCGAGAACACGGTGAAGAGCCGGATGCGCTACGCGCTGGAGGGGCTGCGGGCCACGCTCGAGTCGATGGGGATCGTGGGCGGGAGCGACGACGTCAGGAGCACGGGATGAAGGAGCACGAGGCCATCCGGGAGGAGCTGCTCGACCTCGCCTACGGCGAGCTGTCGCGCCGCCGGGCGCGGGCGGTGGAGCGCCACCTGGAGGCGTGCCCGGCGTGCCGCGGGGAGCTCGCACGGATCCGCGAGACGCGCGCGGCCATGTCGGCGCTCGGGCCCGTGCCGGCGCCGGAGGAGGGCGAGCGGGTGCTCCTCGTCGCGGCGCAGCGCGCGGCCGAGCGGACGCGGGAGCGGGGGAGGGGCCGCCTCCTCCCGGCCTGGGCCTGGGCCGGCTCCATCGGGACCCTGGCCGTCGCCGCCGTGGTGGCGGTCACGCTGCGCCTGGGAACGCTCCGCGAGGAGCGCCGCGGAGACGTGGACGTGCTCGCGGCGCGAACGCCGGAGGTCCCGGCCCCACCGGTCGCGCCTCCCTCCACGGATGCGCTTCCCTCCGCGGCCGCGCCCGAGCGGGAGCTCGTCGCGGCCACGCCGGCCGCGCCGGAGGAGCGGAAGGCGAGGCGCGCCCCCCTGGCGCGACCGGAGCGGGCCGAGCGGCTCGAGTTCCGGGACGAGGCGCCCGCCGTCTCGTCCGCACCCGTCCCGGCGGGTCCCCCGGGTCCCGCGCCCGCCGCCGCTCCGGAACCGGCGCCTGCTTCCGCGCCCCAGCGAGCCGCCGCCAAGGTCGCGGCCGCTCGCGATGCGGGGGAGGAGGAGGTGGCGAAGCTCGGGGCTCCCGGCTCCTCCGGGCGCGCGGACGGCTTCCTCGGCCAGGCGGTCGAGCGGAAGGCCGCCGCGTCGGCCGCGGCGAGCGGGTCCGCCGAGGATCCGGTGGCCGCCTGGGAGCGCCTCGCCGCCGCCGGCCTCCTCGATCGGTCCACCCGGACTTTCGACGCCTGCCCGGAGGAGCAGGCGCGCGAGATCGACCTCGACCCCTCGGGACGGCTGGTCCGCCTGGCCACGCTCCGCGCCTCGGCGGGCTGGGTCGAGCAGTTCTACCGCGCGGACGGGACGCTCGCGGCGGTCCGCTTCGGACGGGGGGAGCCTCGCCGGATCGTGCGGCTCGGGCCGGGGGAGCCGCCCCCGGGCGGCCTCCCGCCGGCGCTGGTGCGCCACGCCGCCGCCGTGTCTCTGGAGGCCGCGCCGCGCTGCCGGTGATCGCCGCCCGCCGCCGCGGGCGGAGCGGTACACTCTCCCCAATGCGCATCCTCTACGGGGTCGCCGGGGAGGGGATGGGGCACGCCATCCGGTCGCGCGTCGTCATCGACGCGCTGGCGGCGCGCCACGACGTGGAGGTGGTCGTGTCCGGACGCGCGCACGACTACCTCAAGGCCCGGGAGAACGACCACCTCGGGGTGACGCGCATCTGGGGCCTCTCCATCGTGTACGAGGACAACGAGGTCCGGAACTTCCGCACCGTGCTCCAGAACGTGAAGGCGGCCGTGGCGGGGGGATGGCCCCGGAACGTGAAGGCCTACTTCGAGGTGGCCGAGGCGTTCCGCCCGGACGTGGTGGTCTCGGACTTCGAGACGTGGAGCTACCTCTTCGGCAAGCGGCACCGCCTCCCCGTCGTCTCGCTCGACAACATCCAGATCGTGAACCGGTGCGACCATCCCCCCGACGTGCTGGCGGGGAAGGAGCGCGAGTACCTGCTGGCGAAGGGGGTCGTCAAGGCGAAGCTGCCCGGCTGCTTCCACTACCTCGTCACCACGTTCTTCCACCCGCCCGTGGGCAAGCCGCGCACCACCCTCCACCCCCCCGTGCTGCGCCCCGAGATCCTGGCGGCGCGGCCGGAGGCGGGCGAGCACCTGCTCGTCTACCAGACCTCCACCTCGAACCCGCGCCTGCCCGAGATCCTCCGCCGGTGCGGGAGGGAGTGCCGCATCTACGGGCTGCGCCGCGATCTCGCCCGGGACGAGCGGGACGGCAACCTCCTCTGGAGGCCCTTCGGCGAGCGGACCTTCGTGGAGGATCTGCGCACCGCCCGGGCCGTCGTCTCCGGCGGGGGCTTCACCCTCATGAGCGAGTCGGTCTTCCTGCGCCGTCCCATGCTCTCGGTCCCGGTGAAGAAGCAGTTCGAGCAGATCCTGAACGCGCGCTGGCTGGAGCGGCTCGGCTACGGCCAGCACGCGGAGGAGATCACCGGCGCGAAGCTGGCCGCCTTCCTGGAGCGGGTTCCCGACCTGGAGCGGAACCTCGCCCGCTACCGGCAGGACGGGAACCGGGACCTGCTCGCCAAGCTCGACGAGGTGCTCGACGCCGCCGTCCGGGGCGGGCCGGTGGACGACGAGGAGCCCTGATTGCGGCTCCGGGTCGTCGCGGTGGGGAGGGACCGTTCCGGCCTCTACGCGCCGGCGGTGGAGGAGTACGCCAAGCGGCTGGGCCGCCATGCCCGGTTCGAGATCGTCGAGGTCCCCGAGGCGCGCCGGCACGCCGGGACGCCGCGCGCGCGGGAGGAGGAGGGCGAGGCGCTCCTGGCCCGGCTCCGGCCCGGGGAGCGCGTGATCGCGCTCGACGAGCGCGGCGAGGCCCTCGCCAGCGCCGCCTTCGCCGAGCGGGTGGGCCGCTGGCTCGGGGGCGGCCGGGACGTGGCGCTCGTCATCGGGGGCGCGGACGGCCTCTCCGGCGCCGTGCTCGAGCGCGCCGAGGAGCGGCTCTCGCTCTCGCCGCTGACCCTGGCCCACCGCCTCGCCCGCCTGGTCCTGCTGGAGCAGCTCTACCGGGCCTTCACCATCCTGCGGGGCGAGCCGTACCACCGGTGACCCCGGGCCGGCCCCGGTGGCCCCGGGCTTGCTTCGCAGCCTTTCCCGTGGCGCGGGGCCCCGATTTCTGACATCACGCTCCCTCGCGTCGCGAAGCGGTACGGAGGTGCGTCGCCTTGCCCGAGACCAAGCCCGTTCTCCTCGTCGTCCTGGACGGTTGGGGAATCCGCGCCGAGCGCGAGGCCAACGCCATCGCCATCGCCGGGACGCCCGGCATGGACGCGCTCGCCCGCGAGTACCCCTCGACCGCCCTCGAGACCTCCGGCCTCTCGGTGGGCCTGCCCGAAGGGCAGATGGGAAACTCCGAGGTCGGCCACACGAACCTCGGGGCGGGTCGGATCGTCTACCAGGACCTGGTGCGCATCAACCGGGCGGTGGAGGACGGCTCCTTCTTCCGGAACGACGCGCTCGTCCAGGCCTGCCACCGGGCCCGCGCCTCCGGGGGCGCGCTCCACCTCATGGGGCTCGTCTCGGACGGCGGCGTCCACAGCCACCAGGTGCACCTGTACGCCTGCCTGGACCTGGCCCGGCGCGAGGGGGTGGCCCGGGCCTTCGTCCACGCCTTCATGGACGGGCGGGACACGCCCCCCCGCTCCGGCGCCGAGTACATGCGGCAGCTCGAGGCGCGGCTGCGCGACACCGGGTACGGCCGGCTCGCCACGGTGGCCGGCCGCTTCTACGCGATGGACCGGGACAAGCGCTGGGACCGGGTGGGGCGGGCCTTCGGCGCGATGGTGCACGGCGAGGGGCAGCGGGCGCGCAGCGGGGTCGAGGCGATGGAGGTTTCGTACGGACGGGACGAGGGGGACGAGTTCGTGCAGCCCACCGTGATCGTGGACGGGGAGGGCAGGCCGGCCGCCCGGGTCCGCGACGGAGACGCCATCCTGTTCTTCAACTTCCGGGCGGACCGGGCCCGGGAGATCACGCGCGCCTTCACCCAGGAGGACTTCAAGGAGTTCGACCGCCGGGGCGCGCCGCGCCTCTCGGCCTTCGTCTGCATGACCCAGTACGACGAGACCTTCACGCTCCCCGTGGCGTTTCCGCCGCAGGAGCTGACCGAGATCTTCCCGGAGATCGTCTCGCGCGCCGGCATCGCGCAGCTCCGGTGCGCCGAGACGGAGAAGTACGCCCACGTCACGTTCTTCTTCAACGGCGGGCGGGAGCTCGTCTACCCCGGCGAGGACCGGATCCTCGTGCCCTCGCCGCGCGACGTGAAGACGTACGACCAGAAGCCCGAGATGAGCGCGCGGGAGGTGACCGACAGGCTGGTGGAGGCCATCGGGACCGGGAGGTACGGCTTCGTGCTCGTGAACTACGCCAACCCGGACATGGTGGGCCACACCGGCATCCTGGAGGCGGCGGTGAAGGCGGTGCGGGTGGTGGACGAGTGCGTGGGGCGCCTGTGGCAGGCGGCGCGCGGCCAGGGGATGGCCATGGCCGTCACCGCGGACCACGGCAACTGCGAGATGATGACCGATCCCGCCACCGGCCAGCCCCACACCGCCCACACCCTCGGGCCGGTCCCCTTCCTGCTCGCCGATCCGGACTTCCGGGGCGCGAAGCTCCGCGCCAAGGGAGTGCTGGCGGACGTGGCGCCCACGCTCCTTCGCGTCATGGGGCTGCCGCAGCCCCGCGAGATGAAGGGGCTCGGCCTCCTGCAGGGGTGACGGTGCTCCGGCGGACGCTCCACGCCCTGCTCGACCTCGTCTACCCGCCGCGCTGCGCGGCCTGCAGCGAGCCGGCGGCCGCCGGCCCCTTTTGCGAGGTGTGTGCCGGTGCGGTCGACCCGGTCCCGCCCGGCTGCGCCCGCTGCGGCCTGCCGGGTCCGCATCCGACCTGCGGCGCCTGCCTGGCGGACCCGCCCGCGTTCGTCTCGATCCGGGCGGCCGCGCTCTTCGGCGGGCCGGTGGCCGACGCCGTGCACGCGCTCAAGTACGGGAACCGGCCGGCGCTGGCCCGCCCGCTGGGGACCTGGCTCGCCTCGCGGACCGGCGTGCCCGCGGGGACGACCGTGGTGGCGGTCCCGCTCTCGCGCGGGCGGCGCGTGGCCCGCGGATACGACCAGGCGGCGCTCCTGGCCGACGCCCTGGCCCGCACCTCCGGCGCGCCGCGGCTGCGCGCCGCGCTCCGCCGCACCCGGGAGACGCCGCCTCAGGTGGGCCGGACGCGCGACGAGCGGGCGCGGAACGTCCGGGACGCCTTCGCCGCCTCCCACGCCGCGCGCGGCCTGGACCTCCTGCTGGTGGACGACGTGGTGACCACCGGGGCGACCGCCCGCGCGGCGGCCGAGGCCCTGGCGCGAGCCGGGGCGCGCTCGGTGACCGTGGTGGCGCTGGCGCGGGCGGAGTAGCCCGGGTCGGCGCGCTCCGCCGCGGGTCGTCCGCGCGGCCGTCCGCGGGTAGACTGCGCCGGATGCCCGGTGCCATCCCCGCCGCCCTCGCCCTCCTCCTGGCCGCGGAGCCGGCCGGGGCCGCCCCGCCCGCGCCCCGCCACCCGGTCGAGGAGCGCCTCTCCCGCGCCGCCGCCGAGCTCGAGCGCGACGGCCGGAGCGACCGGGCCATCGTGCCGCTGGCCGAGCTGGCGGACCTGGAGGACGAGGTCCCGGACCTGGCCCGGCTCGTGCCGCCGTACGCGCGCGCCGCCGGCGACCGGGCGGCGCCTCCGGAGATCCGCGTGCTCGCCCGCTGGCGCCTCGCCCGGCTCGAGCGCAGCCGCGGCAACCTCCAGCGGAGCGCGGAGCAGCTGCGCCGGATCGGGTTCGTCACCGCCTGGACGGTGGTGGGTCCCTTCGACGACGAGGGGAAGCGCGGCTTCGGGACGGCCTTCCCGCCGGAGCGATCCATCGCGCTCGACGCCGCCCAGCCGGGGAAGGTGCGGGAGGTCTCCTGGCGGGCGCTGCCACCGGAGGCGGTGGTGGACGGCTTCGTGCACCTCGGCGCCGCGCTGCGCCCCACGCGGGAGACGGTCGCCTACGCCCTGGCGGTCCTCGAGTCCCCGCGCGAGGAGCGGGTCCAGCTCTGGTTCGGGGCGAGCGGCGCCTCGAAGGTCTTCGTGAACGGCGCGCTCGCCCTGGCCGACCCGGGCTACCACCCGGCCCGTCTCGACCAGGCCGGCGCCTCGGTGACGCTGCGCCGCGGCCCGAACCGGATCCTCGTGAAGCTGTGCCACGCCGAGGGGCGGATGGGCTTCGTCCTGCGGCTGGCGGACGGCCGGGGCGAGCCCCGCACGCTGGCCTCCGTCCCCGTCCCGCCGCTCCCGCCCGCGGCCGCGCCCGGACTCCCGCCGGTCCGGCTGAAGGGGATCGTGGCGCGCCTGGAGGAGCGGGCCCGGGCCCTGGGCCGGCGGGCGGGGCCGGCCGCCCGCCGCGCGGAGGCGGAGGCGCGACGGGACCTGGCGGTTGCCCTCCTCGAGCGGATGAGCGCCGACCTCCAGGAGCGCCGGGCCCGCGCCGAGGCCCGGCGCGCCGCCGAGCTCGCCCCCGGCTGGATCGAGGCACAGCTCCTGGCGGCCCGGCTGGAGGACGACGCGAGCCGGCGCCGGGCCTTCCTGGAGTCGGCCCTGGCGGCCGATCCGCGCGAGCCCCGGGCCCTGGCCGCGCTCGCCGGCGAGGAGCTGGCCCGGGACCGGGGCCACGAGGCGGTCCGCCTGCTCGATCGCGCGGTGGAGGTGGCGCCGGGATGGGTTGCCGCGCGGATCACCCGCGCGCAGGCGCTCGATCGGGCCGGGCTGGAGGCGCGGGCGGCGCGCGAGGCGGCCGAGGTGGCCCGCGACTTCCCCACCGACCCGCGCGCCGTGGAGACGGGCGCCCTCTGGGCGCGCCGGCTGGGGCGCCTGGAGGAGGCGGCCTGGCTCCTCCGCAAGGCGCTGGCCCTGCGCCACGACGACGGGCCGGCCCGCGCCGTCCTGGCGCAGCTCCTCCTCGACCGCGGCGACGTGGAGGGGGCCGTGGCGCTCGAGGCCGAGGCGCTCGGGCTCGACCCCTCCGACGTGGACCTCCGGCTCCGGATCGCCGACATCCTCGCCGCGAACGGCCGCGCCGCCGAGGCGGAGGAGGCCTACGGGGCCGCCCTCCGCATCGCCCCGGAGGAGGCGGAGGCCTGGGAGCGCCGGGGCCGCTCGAGGCTCGCGGCCGGCCGCGAGGCCGAGGCGCTGCCCGACCTGCGGACGGCGCTCGAGCTTCGCCCGCAGAGCCCGGCCCTGAAGGAGCTGGTGCGGAGCCTCGAGCCGGAGCGGGAGCGGTTCGAGAAGCCCTGGCTGCTCGACGGCCCGGCGCTCGCCCGCGGCGGCCGGGCCCCCGAGGCCGGGGAGGACGCGCTGGTCCTGGCCGAGCGCAAGGTGACCCGCGTCTTCCGCTCGGGGCTCTCCTCCACCTTCCGGCACGTGGTGGTCCGCGCCGCCACGCAGCGGGGAGCCGACGCCCTCCGGCGCCAGACGGTGGCCTTCGAGCCTTCCCGCCAGGAGGTGCGGGTGATCCGCGCCCGCGTCATCAAGCCGGACGGCACGACGGTGGAGACCCACGAGGAGGGCGAGCGCAGCTCGAGCGAGCCCTGGTACCGGCTCTACTACGACACCCGCGTCCGGATCCTCTCCTTCCCCGCGCTCGCGGCGGGCGACGCGCTGGAGGTGGCCTGGCGGGTGGACGACGTCGCCGCCGAGAACCTGCTCTCCGACTACTTCGGCGACCTGACCCCGGTCGAGGAGGAGTTCCGCAAGGCGACCTTCGAGTACGTGGTGCTCGTCCCGGAGGGACGGAGGCTGCACGCGAACGACGTCCCGGGGGTCGAGAGGACCACCCGCGCGCTCCCGGACGGCGTGGTGGAGCACCGCTGGACCGCCCGCGGGGTGCCGCGGATCGTGCCGGAGCCGCGCATGCCCGGCTTTGGCGAGGTGGCGCGCCTCGTCCACGTCTCGACCTACGCCGACTGGGGGCAGGTGGCCCGCTTCTACTGGGACCTGGTGCGCGATCAGCTCCGGCCCAACGACGAGGTGCGCGGGACCGCGGAGCGGATCGCCCGGGAGGTCCTGGGCGAGCGGGCCGCCGCGGCGCGGGCCGGGGGAGGCCGGCGCGATCCCGAGACGGAGCGCGCCCTGGTGCGCGCGGTCTACGACTTCGTGGTCACCCAGACGCGATACGTGGGGCTCGAGTTCGGCATCCACGGCTACAAGCCGTACCG
>DATIUR010000281.1:0-5251 GCA_035466675.1 Anaeromyxobacteraceae bacterium
GACGGACCTCCACGGCCTCTCGCTCGTCGAGGCGGGCGCCGGGATCGCCGCCCGGGCGATCTCCTCCCGCGAGCTCGTCGACGCCTCCCTCGCCCGGATCGAGGCCCTGGACGGGAAGCTCGGGGCGTTCCTCTCGGTGGACGCGGAGCGGGCCCGCGCCGCCGCGGCCGCGGCCGACGCACGGGCCGCGCGCGGCGAGCGACGCTCCGAGTTCGACGGCGTACCCGTCGCGGTGAAGGACGTCATCGGCACGAGGGCGATGCCGACGACGGCGGGCTCCCGGATCCTCGAGGGCTATCGCTCGCCCTACGACGCGACGGTGGTCGAGCGGCTCGAGGCCGCCGGGGCCGTGATCGTCGGGAAGACGAACCTCGACGAGTTCGCGATGGGCTCGTCGAACGAGAACAGCGGGTACCGCCCGTGCGCGAACCCCTGGGACCTCTCGCGGACGCCCGGGGGGAGCTCGGGAGGGAGCGCGGCCGCCGTGGCCGCCCGCGAGGTGGCGGGTGCGCTCGGCACCGACACCGGCGGGTCGATCCGCCAGCCGGCCTCCTTCTGCGGGGTCGTCGGCGTGAAGCCGACCTACGGCCGCGTCTCGCGCCAGGGGGTCGTCGCCTTCGCCTCCTCGCTCGACCAGGTGGGTCCCATCGCGCGGACGGTGGAGGACGCCGCCGTCCTCCTCGGCCGGATCGCGGGGCACGACCCGCGCGACATGACCTCCTCCGCGCGCCCGGTGGACGACTACCTCGCGCGGCTCGAGGACGGCGCGAGGGGGCTCCGCATCGGCGTCCCCCGGGAGTGGCTCGAGGGCGGCGTGGACCCCGGAGTCGAGCGGAGCGTCCGGGCCGCGCTCGCCCTGTACGAGAGGCTCGGAGCGACGCTCGTGGAGGTCTCGCTCCCCCACACGAAGTACGGCGTCGCCGCCTACTACCTCGTCGCCACCGCCGAGGCCTCCTCGAACCTGGCCCGCTACGACGGCGTGCGCTTCGGCCCGCGGGCCGAGGGGCGGGGCCTGGTCGAGACCTTCTCCGAGACGCGCCGGCGCGGCTTCGGCGCGGAGCCGAAGCGGCGCATCATGCTCGGGACCTACGCGCTCTCGGCGGGCTACTACGACGCCTACTACCTCCGGGCGCAGAAGGTCCGCACCCTGGTGCGGCGGGACTTCGACGAGGCCTTCCGCTCCTGCGACCTGGTGGCCGGGCCGGTGGCGCCCCAGGTCGCCTTCCGGCTGGGCGAGAAGCTCGACGATCCGCTGCAGATGTACCTGGCCGACGTGTTCACCATCGGCTGCAACCTGGCGGCGCTGCCCGGGCTGTCGGTTCCGTGCGGCATGCACCCGGCGCTCGGGCTGCCCGTCGGCCTCCAGCTCCTGGGGCGTCCCTTCGACGAGGCCACCCTGCTGCGGGCGGCACGGGCGCTGGAGCGCGAGGTGGGGCCGCCGCCGCCGCCCCGGATCGGGGAGGCGCCGTGAGCCCGCGGAGGCGAGGGTGATGCCGGTCTCCGACTTCCAGCCGGTGCTGGGCCTCGAGGTGCACGCGCAGCTCCTCACCCGCACCAAGATCTTCTGCGGGTGCCCGACCCGCTTCGGCGCGGCGCCCAACGCGCACACCTGCCCGGTCTGCCTGGGCATGCCCGGCGTCCTCCCCTCCCTGAACGAGCGGGTGGTGGAGATGGCGGTCAGGACCGGCGTGGCGCTCGGCTGCACCGTCCGCCCGAAGAGCGTCTTCGCGCGGAAGAACTACTTCTACCCGGACCTGCCCAAGGGCTACCAGATCTCGCAGTACGAGCTGCCCATCTGCGAGGGCGGCGGCGTCGACATCGCGGTGGACGGGAAGGAGAAGCGGGTCCGCCTGGTCCGCGTCCACATGGAGGAGGACGCCGGCAAGAACGTCCACGACGTGTCGGCCGACGGCGGCTCGGGCGTGGACCTGAACCGCGCCGGGGTGCCCCTGCTCGAGATCGTGAGCGAGCCCGACCTCTTCTCGGTGGACGAGGCCATCGAGTACCTCAAGGCCCTGCGCGCCATCCTGGTGGCCATCGGGGTGAACGACGGGAACCTGCAGGAGGGGAGCTTCCGCTGCGACGCCAACGTCTCGGTGCGGCGCAGGGGCGAGACCGCGCTCGGCACCCGCTGCGAGATCAAGAACATGAACTCCTTCCGCTTCCTGCGGCAGGCGATCGAGCACGAGGTCCGCCGCCAGGTGGAGATGGTCGAGTCGGGGGGGAGGGTGGTGCAGGAGACCCGCCTCTTCGACCCGGACCGGGGCGAGACGCGGCCGATGCGCTCCAAGGAGGAGGCGCACGACTACCGGTACTTCCCGGAGCCCGACCTCCCGCCGGTCCTGGTGGACGAGGCGATGCGGGCCCGGATCGCCCGGGAGCTGCCGGAGCTGCCGCGGGCGCGGGCGGAGCGCTACCGGCGCGCGCTCGGCCTGTCCGCCTACGACGCCGGCCTGCTCGTGGCCGACCCGGCCGTGGCCGGCTTCTTCGACTCGACCCTGGCCCTGGCCGGATCCGGGCCGGAGACGGCGAAGCGGGTCGCCAACTGGCTGGTCGGAGACGTGGCCCGGCTCGCCCACGAGACCGGGCTCGAGCCGTCCGGCTGGAAGCTCACGCCCGCGCACCTGGCGGCGATCCTGCGCCTCGTCGAGGAGGGCGCCGTCGGCGGGCCGGGCGCCAAGCAGGTGGTGGACGAGGTCTTCCGCACCGGCGCCGATCCGCAAGCCGTGGTGCGCGCGCGGGGCCTCTCGCAGGTCTCGGACGAGGCGGCCATCGAGGCGGTGGTGGACCGGGTGCTGGCCGCGCACGCGGGCGAGGTGGAGCGCTACCGGGGCGGCCGCAAGAACCTGCTGGGCTTCTTCGTGGGCCAGGTGATGCGCGAGATGAAGGGGAAGGGCAACCCGGGCGTGGTGAACGCGCTCCTCAAGAGGAAGCTCGGGGACTAGCCGATGGCGCGCCCGCACGAGCCCCTGCGGCCGGTGCTCTACGACGACGGTCGGGACCTGGTGCGCCTGCTCGACCAGCGGCTCCTCCCGGCCGAGGAGCGCTGGCTCGAGCTCGCCAGCGCGGACGAGGTGGCGGGCGCCATCCGGGACCTGGCCGTGCGGGGCGCGCCGGCCATCGGGGTGGCGGCGGGCTACGCCCTGGCCGTGGAGGCGCGGCGCGGCGCCGGGCCGGAGCGCCTCCGGGAGAGCGCGGAGCTGCTCGCCCGGGCCCGGCCCACCGCCGTCAACCTCGCCTGGGCGGTCCGGCGCATGTCCGGGCGCATCGGGCGCGGGGCGGACGAGCTCTTGGCCGAGGCCCACGCCATCCGCGACGAGGACGAGGCGGCCTGCCGGCGCATCGGCGCGCTCGGGGCGCCGCTCCTCTCCCCCGGCGCCCGGGTGCTCACCCACTGCAACGCCGGGGCGCTCGCCACCGCCGGGTACGGCACCGCGCTGGGCGTCGTCCGCGCCGCGGTCGAGTCCGGAAATCCGGTCCAGGTGCTGGCCGACGAGACCCGGCCCTTCCTGCAGGGCGCGCGGCTCACCGCCTGGGAGCTGCACCGGGAGGGCATCCCGGTCACGCTCCTCACCGACGGCATGGCGGGCTGGCTCATGGCCCGGGGGGAGATCTCCTGCGTGCTGGTGGGGGCCGACCGCATCGCGGCGAACGGCGACGTGGCGAACAAGATCGGCACCTACGGGCTGGCCGTCCTGGCCGCGCACCACGGCCTCCCCTTCTACGTGGCGGCGCCCTGGAGCACGGTGGACCTCTCCACCGCGGCCGGCGCGGGCATCCCCATCGAGGAGCGCGACGGCGACGAGGTGGTCGAGATCGCCGGGCGGCGCATCGCCCCGGCCGGCGTGTCCGCCCGCTACCCGGCCTTCGACGTCACCCCGGCGCACCTGGTCACGGCCATCGTGACCGAGCGCGGGGTGGTGCGCCAGCCGCTCGCCGCGGGGCTCTCGGCGCTGGCCGATGCCGGGGCGGCGTTGCGCCCCGCGCCCGCGCGCCTATGATCGCCCCGTGACCGCCCGCACCTGCCCCGCCTGCGGCGCACCGGCGGGGACGAACGCCTCCTGCCTCTCCTGCCGCGACGCGGCCGCCCGCGATCTGGCGGCCGGCGCGAAAGACGTCACGCCGGAGCGCGCCGCCCGGCGTGCCGAGGCCGCCGGCCGCTTCCTCGAGCGCCCGCCCTGGTACGCGCGCACGGCGCCGGGCAGCCTCCTGGTGCGGCTCCGGCTCCTCTGGATGGTGCTCCGCGACTACGCCAGCGGGAGCTACCGCAAGGTGCCCTGGAAGGCGCTCGCCGCGCTGGCGGCGGCGGTGGCGTACGTGGTCTCGCCCATCGACCTCGTCCCGGACTTCCTCGTCCCGCTCGGCTTCACCGACGACCTGCTCGCCCTGGCCGTCACCTGGGGCCTCCTGAAGCGCGAGCTGCGCGAGTACTGCGCGTGGAAGGGGCTCTCTCCCGCGCACTTCGGGCTGGGCGAGCGCGACCCGGGGTCCTGACGGCGGCGCGCGATTCCGGATCAGGAAGCGCAGCACCCACCCACGGGCCCCGCGGGGGAGGCGTTCCCCTCGCGAGTTCCTGTCCCGCCCCCGGCGGCTGCGCTCCCCGGCGCCGCGAGACCCGGCGATGAAGCCTCGATGCTTCTCGTCTCGGCTACGGATGTCTTGGCGCAGCGCGGATCACCGGCTCGGATCGCGCGCGAGGCCGCTTCGGCGTGATCCCGGGCACGGGGACACCCGAGCTAGATCCTGCTCTGCAGTCCCATGCGACGCGCCAAGTCGTGGAAGCGCGGGTCGGAGCGCAGCGGTTCCAGGAACGGATCCACGTTGAGCCAGACCATTCGCTCGCGACGCTCCTGGTAGGCCTTCTCGAGCCAGGCGAAAGCCTCCTCCCTCTCCCCGAGGCCGACGTAGGCCCATACGAAGGCGAACCGCGGCACCCACCCGCGCTCCCTGTCCATCCGCTTGAGCTCGCCCAGCACCGTCAGCGCATCTTCCCGTCGGCCGGCGCGTGCGTACGCGTGTGTCAGGCCTCCCAGGAGCTGGGGCTCTCCCTCGTTGAAGGTCAAGGCCGCTTGAAGAACCGCGACGGCTTGCTGGCTCGTCCCTCGGACGACCTGCGCCCTGGCGAGGCACAGGCTCGCGAACCAGGCGCCGGGGTCCACTTCCAGAGCCCGCTGCCAGGATGCCATAGCTTCCTCGAGCCGACCGTCGAGGAAGTAGGCCTGACCAGCGTAGGTATTCACGAACGGTGACA
>DATIUR010000282.1:0-3671 GCA_035466675.1 Anaeromyxobacteraceae bacterium
CCTCGATCAGCGTCGGGCCCTCGCCGGCGCGGGCGCGATCCACGGCGGTCCTGGCGGCGTTGTAGACCTGCATCACGTCCTGGCCGTCCACCACCACGCCGGGAATGCGGTAGGTTCGGGCGGCGTCGGCGATGTCCTTCATCGGGCAGGAGAACGAGTAGTGCGCGTACTGGTGGTAGAGGTTGTTCTCCAGCACGTAGATGAAGGGCAGCTTCAGCAGGGCCGCGTTGTTGAGGGCGGCGTGGAAGTGCGGCGTGGCGTACGTCCCGTCCCCGCCGAAGACCACCACCACCTGCTTGCTCCCCCGGGCGCGGATGGCGAAGGCGGATCCGGTCGCGATCACGTGGCCGGGTCCGATCATGCCGTCCGCCCCCATGAAGCCGATCGACTTGTCGGCGAGGTGCATCTCGCCCGCGTAGCCCTTGTTGATCCCGGTGGCGCGGAAGTGGTTCTCCGCGGCCATCTTCTTCATGTCGATGCCCTTGGCGATGGCGTGGCCGGTGGGCCGGTGCGTGCTGTAGACGAGGTCGACCTCCTCGAAGGTCCCCTTGTTGCGCAGGGCCGTGCAGACGCCCACGGCGACCGCCTCCTGCCCCGCGTAGAAGTGGTTGTAGCCCCGGTAGTTGGGGTCGGTGAGCATCTTGTCGGCCATGGTCCGCTCGTGCCAGCGGATGCGGACGATGGTGTTGAACATCTCGACGAGCCGATCGTCCGGCAGGTCCTTGGCCCAGTAGCCGTACTCCCCTTCGGCCCGGGCCACCTGGACGAGCGAGACGGCGGCGCCCGCCGCGGCCATCCCCTTCAGGAAGGCTCGCCGGCTCGGCGATGGGACCGCATCCGGACCGGGCGGCCCCGGCGAGGCTGGAACGCTTTCACGTTCGGACATGGAACCCTCCACGCGAGAAGGATCACGACGCGTGGATGGGACGCTCCCGCGTCCGACCCGCCAACGGGGAAACCGGGGTGCCGCGTGGGGGGCCGCCGTTCCGGGGATCACGGCTCCCGCCCGGGTTCCGCCGAAGGGCCGCGGCGACAGGCCACGGGTCCGGCGCGAGGCGCGGTCCGTCCGCCCGGCCGCCGTCTCGGCCCGGCTTCCTGGCCGTCTCCGCCGTCAGGACCGCAGGTAGCCGACGAGGTAGTCGGGAGGCGTCGGCGCGGACTCGAAGGCGCCCCGGTGCACGTTCAGGAGGACCCGCCGCCAGAAGGCGAGCTGCGCCACCGATTTCGCCAGGCAGGCGTCCAGGTCCGGGTTGTCCCGGCCCTTCTCCAGCATCCCGCGGACGGGCTCGAGGAGCGCGCCCCGCACGTCGCTCACGTCGGCGTTGAAGGTGCGGGCGGCCTCACGCGCGACGGAGGACGCCTCCGCGCTCGCCACGAGGGGCTGCAGCTCCCGTTCGCACCGATTCAGCTCCTCCAGCGTCATGGCGCGCACCCCGGTGCGCATGCGCTCACGTTCCCCGGGCGGCTCCGGTCGGGCCTCGCAGCGCCGCCTGCGTGGCCGCCAGCACGGCCTCGGGCGTCCCCAGGCCGTCGACCTCCCGGATGGTCCCCTTCTCCGTGTAGAAGCGCTTCAGCGGTCGCGTCTTCTCGGCGTACTCCTCCATGCGCTTCTTCACGTTCTCCGGCCGGTCGTCGTCGCGCAGCACCAGGGCGGCCTCGTCGCGGTCGCAGGAGCCGGCCCGGCGCGGCGGGCTGGCCGTCACGTGGTAGACCGCCCCGCACTTCGGGCAGCTGCGCCGCCCCCCGATCCGATCGACGACCACGTCGGTGGCCACCTCGTAGGAGACCACCGCGTCGATCCGGCGCCCGGTCGACCGGAGCACGGTCTCGAGGTGGTCGGCCTGGGCGGTCGTGCGCGGGTAGCCGTCGAGGATGAAGCCCTTGGCCACGTCCGGGCGCGAGAGGCGCTCGTCCACCATGGCGTTGGTGATGTCGTCGGTGACCAGGCCGCCCGCGTCCATGACGGCCTGGATCCGCTTGCCGATCTCGGTCCCGCGCGCCTTGTGGTCGCGGAACATGTCCCCGGTGGAGACGTGCGGGATGGCGTGCGTCTGGGCGAGCATCTTCGCCTGCGTGCCCTTGCCTGCTCCGGGGGGACCGAGGAGGACGAGGATCATGGGGTCTGTCTCCAGCGCGGCCGGCTCCCGGCCGGGTAAAGGACGCCGAGGAAGGTGCTCGGCCTCCCGGTGAAGGCCGTCCACAGGCAGGCGAGGTACGTCGCCACCCCCCAGTGGCGCACGATGGTGAGCGAGTGGAGGACGACGTCCTTGCCGGTGATGGCACCCTTCATGGCCGCGCCGAAGGTACGGAGGCCGCCCCGGCGGCGCAAATCAGTTGATTCTCTCGATGGAATAGAGAGGTCTGATGCGGTCCGCGCGGGCCGGGCGGGGAACGGGGCGCGGACTCATTCAAGAATCCTCACCGTTCTAGCCAAACTTCGTCATGGTCTCCGGATGGCCCGCCCGCTAGAAGCTTCCGGCGCGCCGGTGCGCGCGAGGAGAGGGAGGCCATGGATCACGGATTTCTCGAGTGGGCGGCGTTCGGCGCCATCGTGCTGGTGATGCTCGCGCTCGACCTGGGCGTCTTCCACCGCAAGGACCACGTGGTGCGGCCGCGCGAGGCGCTCGTCTGGTCGTCGGTCTGGGTGGCGCTGGCGCTGGCGTTCGGGGCGTACGTGTGGGCGCGGCACGGTGCCACGTCGGGGATCGAGTACCTGACCGGCTACGTGATCGAGAAGTCGCTCTCGGTGGACAACATCTTCGTCTTCGTCGTGATCTTCGGGGCGCTGGGAATCCCCGCCCTGTACCAGCACCGCGTCCTGTTCTGGGGCATCCTCACCGCCCTGGTCCTGCGCGGCGCGATGATCGCCGGCGGCGCGGCGCTCCTGTCCCGGTTCCACTGGGTCGTCTACCTCTTCGGCGCCTTCCTCGTCCTCACCGGCGTGAAGCTGCTCCTGGCGCGCGGCTCCGTCTCGCACCCCGAGAAGAGCGCCCTCTTCCGGCTCCTGAAGCGGGTGGTTCCGGCGAGCCCGCGCCTCGACGGCAACCGGTTCTTCACCGTCGAGAACGGCAGGCGGGTGGCCACGCCCCTCTTCTTCGCGCTGGCGCTGATCGAGTTCACCGACGTCGTGTTCGCGGTCGACTCGATCCCCGCCATCTTCGCGGTCACGCAGGACCCCTTCATCGTCTTCACGTCGAACATCTTCGCCATCCTGGGGCTCCGGTCCCTCTACTTCCTGCTCGCCACCTTCGTGGAGAGGTTCACCTACCTGAAGCCGTCCCTCGCGATCGTGCTCGTGTTCGTCGGCACGAAGATGGGGCTCGTCGACGTGGTGAAGATCCACCCGGCCGTCTCGCTCGCCGTGATCGTGGCGATCCTCGCCGCCGGCGTGGTCGCCTCCGCCGCGGCGGCACGGCGCGTCTCCTCCGCGGCGTCCGCTCCGGCGGGCGGGGAGTCCGGCCGGTAGGGGGGTCGGGCCCGGTGGGAGATCGCCTCCGGCGACGCCCCACCTTCTCGTTGGCGCGGGGAGGCCGGCGCTGGCAGCCTTCGGGGAGCCATGCGCACGTTCCGCCGCGCGCTCGCCCGGACAGGCGGGGTCCTCCTCGCCGCCGCCGCCTCGGCCGGCGTCCTGGCCTCGGCCGCGGTGCTGCTGGCCTCGACCCCGCCGGGTC
>DATIUR010000283.1:0-6135 GCA_035466675.1 Anaeromyxobacteraceae bacterium
CCAGGGCCCACCCGCGCACAGCACCGGACCGGAGCGGGCCGCCGCCAGCAGCGCCACCTCGCCGCCGACCGGGCGCGGGCCTTCTCGCTCCGCGACGAAGCCGCGTCCCTCGCAGGAGGCGGTCACCTCCCCGGTGGCGACCAGGCCGAGCACCTGCACGCGGGCCGCCCCGCCCGCGGGCGTGCGAGCGGCCGCGAGCGCCGCGGCGGCCTGGTCCGCGAACGATCGGGGCGTGCGGCCCGCCCGGGCCATGACCAGCACCACGTCCTCGTCCACCGCCGCGATCCAGCCGAGCCGGGGCCGACCCTTCGCGTCGAAGACGCTGCCGGTCTTGACGGCGACGCCCGCGAGCGAGCCGGAGGAGCGAAGGCCGGAGAGCGTTCCCTCGCGGGCGTTCCGGGAGAGCACGTCGACGAGGTCCGGGCGCGACTCGGCCAGGAGCCGGTAGGCGTGGGCGAGCCCGATGGCCGGGATGCGAAGGGAGGGACGGAGCCCGATCGCCTCGCCCGCGTCGGCGGGGAGCCCGGAGAGCCCGAGCGCCACCAGCGCCTCGCCCCATCGCCCCATGTGGACCACCTCGGGCTCCGCCGCGGCGAGGGCCAGGAACCAGCCGTTGCAGGAGCGGAGGAGCGCGGTCCCGGCGTCCATCCTCGCCGGGAGCCCGCCGCCGCAGGACCACTCCGGCCTGCCGGGGACCGGCGCGAGCCGGGGCGGGGGGCGCCGCGCCGAGGCGAGGACGAACGGCTTCAGGGTGGAGCCGAAGGGGAGGGGGAGCGTGGTCGCGCCCTCGGCCCGCAGCACCTCGCCGGAATGGCGGGAGAGGACGACCAGCGCGTCGGCGGCCGGCGCGCCGCCCTCGGCCAGGTCCTCCGGCCGGAGCGGAACCCAGGTGGCGCCCGCCTCGCAGCGGGACAGGGGTCGCGCGATCGCCGCCGGCAGCCGGCCCGGCCGGGCCGGCGCGTCGAGGAGGAGGCGCGCCAGCGCTCCGCGTGCGGCGGGTCCGTCCAGGGCCCGGGTGCGGGAGAGGTTCTGGAGCGCGTGCGCGAGCGACCGGTACTCGGCGCCCGAACCCGGTGCCCAGGCCGCCAGCTCTCCGGTGGCGGCGAGGGCGAATGCCTCGTGGAAGAGCCGGTCGTCGCTCGCGGCAGGGCAGGCGTGGAAGAGGAGCTGGTGGGCCACCTCGTGCCGCAGGGCCAGCGCCGCGTCGCCGGCCCCGAGGCCGGGGCGGAGCGCGATCTCGCCGGGACGGCTCGCCCCCGACACCCCCGGGGGCAGCGCCGGGCCGGGCGCGATCCGGATCGGGCGCGACGCCCCCAGGGCCGCGAGCCCGTCCGCGAGGAGGATCCGCTCCAGCTCCTCCCAGGTCCGGGCCGCCGCGGCCGCCGTGCCGGGCTCGAGTCCACCCTCCGCCCGGAACTCCGGAGCGGCGGCCACGGCGAGCGCGAGGGCGGCGGCGGCCAGCACCCCTCACCTCGCGGATGCCGCGGACGGGCGGATCTCGAGCGCGGCGGGCGCGCTTCGCCCGCGCACCCGCGGCGCGTACATGTCCTCGACCGAGGCAGGCGGGGCCGCGAAGGTGCCGGGGAAGGTGGCCCGCAGGACGTACCCGACCACCCGCGGGCTCCGGCTCCACGGCGCCGGCTCCTCGAAGAAGAAAAGGGCCCTCTCGGGCGAGAGCGACCGCCGCTTCAGGGCCTCGTGCGCGATGGGCAGGCCGTAGGGCTCGCCCCGGTACTCCTTGTCCTCGGCGAGCGGGCTGAAGCCGGCCGGCACGGGGTCCTCGAGCACGTAGTAGGCCGAGCGGAGCGAGCGCCACGGCTCGCCCTCGTGCGCGTCGATGCGCAGCTCGACGAACACCTCCTCGCCCTGCGCGACCGCCTCGCCCGGCCCGAGCCGCCGCCGCTGGCCGCCGGGCAGGAGCCGCCAGTAGGCGCGGTCCACCGACATGCCCTCGGCGCGGGCCTGGACCTGGGAGAGAGGCAGGTGCACCCGGGCGCGCAGCACCGCCTGCCCGTCGAAGGAGGCGACGGTGACGGCGCGCGTGGTCCGGGCCAGGGAGGCCGAGAGGCCGGCCCCTCTCGGCGCGAGGCGCGGCGCCTCGCCGCCGTCCACCTTGACCGCCGGCGGGCTCGCGGCCTTCATCTCCCGCGCGTCCCGCTCGATGAGCCACAGGCTGTGCAGGATCGCCGTGGAGCGCTCGAAGGTGGAGAGGGCGCCCGGCTCGGAGAGCGCCTCGGCCAGGCGGCGGCGCGTCACCGCCAGGTCGACCTGGGAGAGCGAGGCGGCGTGGGCCAGGATGGCGGTGAGGCCCGCGCGCCGCAGCGGATAGGCGAAGTAGGCGTCGGGGTCGAGCCGCAGGTCGGCGGGCCGGGCCAGCGCCTCCCGGGAACGGGCCGAGGCGTCCGCCACCCGCTCCTTCACCGCGGGCTCGCCCAGGATCCCGGCGCGCTCGGCGGCCAGGGCGGCCAGCGCGACCGGGTGCAGGTCGGACGGAGGAGCGGCGGCCAGGCGGTCGAGCAGGGAGCGGACTCGCGCGGCCTGGCGTGGGCCGTCGAGGCGCGCCAGCACGTAGGCGCGGGTGGCCTCGAGCGGGAGCGGGAGCCCCTCCTGGCCCTCCAGCCAGCGCGCGGACTCGATCACGCGCGGGTCGTCCCGGGCCACGAGCCCCGCCTCGATGGCGTGGGAGAGGCCGTCGAGCGCGATGAGGGTGAGCGGGACCGACGGAGCGTAGCCGCCCGCGAACCAGGTGAAGCCGCCGCCCGGGCGCGCCAGCGCCAGGATCCGGTCGGTCCCCTGCACCGCGCGGGAGCGCGCCTCGGCCAGCAGGGCGCGCGCGGGCGGGTCGAGCGCGCCGGCCGCGCCGGTCACCTCGAGCACGCGGTGGAGCGCCACGTTCGGGATGGTGGTCGCCACCAGCTGCTCGAGGCAGCCGTACGGGTAGGTGAGCAGGTCCTCGACCTGGGCCAGCGCCAGCGCCACGGTGGACGGCCGGAGCGACAGCTCCACCGACTCCACGGTGGCGCCGGGCGGGACGTCGAGGGCGAGGCGGCCGCCGCCGAAGCCCGCCGCCTCGAGGGTCTCCTCGATCGCGGCGGGCCGGACCACCACCTCGCGGCGGTCGCGGAGCGCGCGGTCCCCTCCGGAGAGCGAGACGAGGACCAGCCCGGCGGCCGGCCCGGAGGCCTCGAGGGACACCGGCACGACGCGCTCGGCCCGCGCGGCGAGGGAGAGCGACTCGCTGGCGCCGGCGCCGGTGACGCCGCCCTCCACGGCGACCGCGAGCGCCAGCTTCTCCTCGCCGCCCTTCTCGCCGCGGGCCACCCGCACGCTGCCGACGGCGCGGTCCCCGGCGCGCAGGAAGCGGGGGAGCGACGCGACCACCAGGGTGCCGCCGCGCGAGGCGAACTCGCCGGTGCCCTCGCCGAAGCGGCCGGAGGCGTCCACCGCCACCGCCGTCACCGTCCAGAGCGTCTGGTTCGTGGGCAGGGCGAACGTCACGGTGGCGCGGCCGTCCTCGTCGGTGACGATCGCGGGGTTCCAGTAGGCGGTGTCCACCTCGCGGGTCCGCGTGGGCGGCTTCACCGCCGCGAAGGCGTGCCCGGGACGCGCCAGCGCCCGCGCCAGCGCCTCGCCGTAGCCGTAGCCCTGGAACTCCGCCGAGGTGAAGGTGGCGACGTTGTCGCGGACGAGCGGGTAGAAGAAGTCGAGGATGCGGGGGCGGAACTCGCCCTGGAGCGCGTAGATGGCCTTGTCCACCACGCCGACGGAGACCTGGGCCCGCACGCCGCGGCCGAGGTGGTCGGTGACGCGCAGGGCGAGGGTCTGGGGGCCGAGCGGCTCGGCCTCCGGGCGTTCCGGCGAGACGGACACCGCCAGGACCCGCTCGGGCGGCACGATGCGGAAGGGAACCGTCCGCTCCTCCCAGCGGCCCGCCGCGGTCGGGTAGGCGACCGAGGCGTAGACGGCGCTGCCGAACCGGCGCTCCACCGGGAAGCGGTGGACGAGCGAGAGCCCGTTCGCCTCGACCAGGCGCGTCTCGAACAGGCCCGTCCCGGAGAGCGTCACCCAGAGGCGGCCGCGGTCCTTGCCGCCGGGTCCCCAGCCGGCGGGGAGCAGGGCCACCAGCTCCGCCTCCTCGCCCGGCGCGACCGGCAGGCCGCGGGAGGCGAGCTGCAGGGCGGGAACCCGCACCGACTCGGCGCCGGCTTTCACCACGAGGAGAGAGCCCTCGCCGGTCCACGGGCGTCCCTGGCCGTCCTTCAGCGTCACGCGGGCGATGACCGTGCCGGCGTCCGGCGCGGGCATCTTGCCCCGCCACACGCCGTCCGGGCCCGTGGTGAACGAGGCGCTCCCCACCTTCTTCTCGTCGCCGGAGGCGGTGCGCAGCACGAACTCGACCGAGCCGCGCGCCTCCGGGAAGGGCGAGCCCGAGAGGCGCGCCGAGCGGACGGCGATGGAGGTCTCGCCGCCGGCCAGGGCCACCACCGCGCCGGGACGGACCGTGCCGAGGACCTCGCTCGCCGCCAGGAAGTAGGGGCGCGAGCCGTTCGCGAAGGTTCCCTGGTCGTCGCGGGCCCGCACCGAGAGCGTGTAGCGCCAGGGGAACCGCTCGTCGCCCTGCGCCAGCGGCGGGACCGGCACGGAGATCTCCGCCTCGCCGTTCGCGTCGAGGAGCGGGGCGCTCGCCCACGGGTCCTCCGCGTACTGCTGGCCGCGCGCCTCGATCGACGAGTGGAGCCGCTCCGGCACCGAGAGCCTGCCCTCCGTGGTCGAGGGGGAGCCGTAGGTGACCGCGCTCCCCTGCGCGCCGAGACCCGCGTCGTCCACCCAGGTGGGGCTGTCGAGGAGCGTGCGGTGGAGGAAGACCTCCCAGCGGGTCCGCTCCGGCGCCCCGCCGGCGTAGCGTCGCGCCCGGACCTTGGCGCGGAGCGTC
The DNA here is from genome assembly GCA_035466675.1 of Anaeromyxobacteraceae bacterium. GTDB lineage: Bacteria > Myxococcota > Myxococcia > Myxococcales > Anaeromyxobacteraceae > Anaeromyxobacter. Next base: position 4,934 of record DATIUR010000283.1, read on the forward strand.
TCGCCGGGCCGGACGGTCTCGGCCTCGCCGAGCACCTCGAGGTAGAACGTGGGCTTCACGTACTCCTGCACGCGGGCCTCGGCTTCGTGCGGCCGGTCGTCGAGGCGGGCGGTGAGGCGGAGCACGCCGGTGCCGACGTCGTCGGGGACGAGGAGCGCGCCGGAGAAGGCGCCGAACTCGTCGACCCGAGCGCGGGCCTTCACCTCGCGCCCCTCCGCCACGGCGAGCGCGACGGAGACGTCCCGCGACCGGGGCGTGAAGAGCCGGGCCAGGAAGGCGTCCGGCTGGCGGACCACGCCGCGGAACTGGACCTGGTCGCCCGGGCGGTAGATGGGTCGATCGGTGTAGACGAAGACGTCCGGGGAGGCGGCCAGCGTCGAGTAGAAGTCGGTGTCCACCACCGCCACGTCGGCGCCGGCCCGGACCACCACGAGCAGGCGCGGCTCGGCGGCGCGGAGGCGCGCCTCGCCCCTGGCGTCGGTGCGCGCCGCCCGGCCGGCGCCGGCCGCGGAGCGGACGACGACGTCGGCTCCCGCCACCGGGGCGAGATCCTTCCCCGCCACCCGGACCAGGACCTCGCCGTCGGTCTGCTTCACCTGGACCCGCAGGTCGGTCACGACCAGGACCACCTGGCCCTCGACCCGCCCCTGCACGAGCTGGACGACGTAGAGCCCGCCCGGAAGCGGGTCGAGCTCGACGCGCCGCTCCTCCCAGCCCGATCCCTGGCCGAAGGGGTCGAACCCGGGCACGCTGTAGTCGCGCCCCGCGCCGCCGAGGTCGAGATTGAGCCAGGTGCGGCGCACCAGCGTCGTCCCGGGAGGCAGGCCGACCAGGCGCTCCGGCCCCTCGGCCAGGTGGGCGAGCGGCCGGCCGGAGGGCGGCGTCTGCGAGCGCCCGGGAAGGGCCGGCGCCACGTCCCGGCGGAAGTCCTCGCCCAGGGCACGGTACAGGAAGGTGCCGGGAAGGCGCATCGCGTTGAGGCCCCTCGCCAGGAATCGGCCGGGGTTCTCCTTCGAGTCGGGCGCCTGGTAGGCGCGGCGCAGGTTGGCCTGCTTGGCCAGGAAGGCGTCGAGGGAGTCCGGACGGAGGATCCGCAGCTCCACCGGGCCGCGGCGCTCGAAGGCGACGTCCACCACCGGGCGCTCGCCGGTGGCATAGGTGCGGCTCACCGTCAGGTAGAGCGGCTTCGCGCCGGCGGGCCC
>DATIUR010000284.1:0-7173 GCA_035466675.1 Anaeromyxobacteraceae bacterium
GGGCGATGGGGAACATGAGCCGGCCGCGGAAACGGTCGTAGGTCCCCTTCTGGCCCTCCACCTGCAGGCCGGCCTTCCGGATGGCGGTGGCGCCGACGCCCTTCTCGGCCAGGCGGTGCCCGAGGTCGTTCCAGTCCGGGGCGGAGACCCCCAGACGGAAGGCCCGCACGCTCTCCTCCGAGACGCCGCGGGAGGCGAGGTATTCGCGGGCGGAGGCGCCGTGGCGGCTCTGGAGGCGGGCCGCCCAGTAGCGGGCGGCGGCGTCGCAGGCGGCCAGGATCTCGTTCCGCTCCTTGCGCCGCCGGCGCGCCTCGGCAGACTCGTCCTCGCCTGCCTCCGGAACCTCTATCCCGACCTCGGCCGCGAGCTCCCGGACCACCTCGGGAAACTCCTTTCCGGTCAGCTTCTGCAAGAACTTGAAGACGTCGCCGTACTCCCCGCAGCCGTAGCACTTGAAGTGCCTGTCCTCGGGGTAGACGTGAAAGCTGGGCGTCCGCTCCCCGTGGAAGACGCAGTTGCCCTTCCACGTCCGGCCGGACCTCTTGAGCTCCATGTGGCGGCCGATGACCGCCACGACGTCGACGCGCTCGCGGATCTGCTCGATGACCGCGTCGGGGATCAGGTGCCTCCCCTCCTATTTCCCGGAGAGCCGGGCCTTCACCATGTCGCTGACGGCCTTCCCTTCCGCCCGTCCCTGGACCTCGGGCAGGAGCGCCTTCATCACGGCGCCCATGTCCTTCATGCCCTGGGCGCCGACACGCGCCACCACCTCGTCCACCTTGGCGCGCAGATCGGCCTCGCCGAGCTGGGCCGGCAGGTAACCCTGGAGGACGGCGATCTCCGCCTCCTCCTTCTCGACCAGGTCCTGGCGGTTGCCGGCCCGGTACTGCTCGACCGAGTCCCGGCGGCGCTTGATCTCCGAGGCGACCACGCCGAGCACGCCCGCGTCGTCGAGGCTCTTCATGAGCTCGATCTCGCGGTACTTGACGGCGCTCTTGAGGCCCCGGATGGTGTCGAGGCGGAGCTGCTCCCTGCCCCGCATCGCGGCCTTCAGGTCCTCGTCGAGCCGTTCCTTGAGGGCCATCCCGGTCCCGCCTCCTCCGCCTACCAGGTCTTCCGCATCTTCTTGGCGGCCCGCTTCTTGGCGGCGAGCGCCTTCTTCTTCTTCTTCACGCTGGGCTTCTCGTAGTGCTCGCGCTTGCGGATCTCCGAGAGGATCCCCGCCTTCTCGCACTGCTTCTTGAAGCGCTTCAGCGCGTTCTCGAAGGACTCGCCGTCCTTGACGCGAACTCCGGTCATTCGTTCCTCGGGCCTGTGGCTTCGGGTTGGATGCGGCGCAAACGCAAACGAGCCGGACGCCTTCCGGGCGCCCGGCTCACCGCGCGGCTGAACGGCGGTGATTAGGCGAAAGCCCGCCTTCTGTCAAGGGTTTCCCGCCGGAGGCTTGCCGCCGCCCGGGGAGGCGTGCCGGCGGGCCAGGACCGCGTACACCTCCGTCGGGGTCACGTCCACCGAGGCGAGCAGGACGAGGAGGTGGTAGAGGAGGTCGGCCGCCTCGTGGGCCAGGTGGTCCTTCGTGTCGCGCGCGTGCTGGAGGGCCAGGTGGGCCTCGTTCAGCTCGTAGGCCTCCTCGATGACCTTGCGGCGGATCCGGGAGGGGTCGGCCAGGAGCTTGCGCGTGTAGCTCTCCGTGGCCGACTCGTCGGCCTTGCGCGACTCGATGGTGGCCCAGAGCTGGGCGAGGAATCGCTCGTCTGCCATGCGGGAGGTCTCCTGTCCGGGCGAGGCGGCCGGGCCGCCGGGCAAACGTAGAGCACGGCTCGGCCGCCCGCGTCCACCGGGATGGGGCGGCCCCTGGGAGCGACCACGCCAGGCGCCGCGCCTTCGCGCGGCAATGCGCATCACCGCTTCCACCGGAAGCGGTTCTGCCCGCCGATACGGAGGTCGAGCAGCACGATCGGGTCCGAGGGCTCCGGCGGAACCCAGTAGAGGACCAGGAACTCGCGGGCGCCGGCGTCGAGCAGGCACTCCCGCAGCGTGACCCTCTTGCCCCCCACCTTCCGGCGCCGGGCGGGCGCCATTTCGCTGAACCGGGCGAGGTTCTCCGGCATGGCCCGATGGCTCGTCCGCAACCGCTCGATGAAGCGGGTCGCGCCCCTCTTCGCATGCTCGTCGAGGAACTCTCGCAGCCGCCTCGCGCAGACCGGCGTCGCGATGACCGCGCGACTCACCGCGCACGTCTCGCCGCCGAGGCCTTCGCGCGGCCCATCGCGTCGGCGAAGAGCGAGTCGACCGCGTCCGCGCTGACCGACGTCCCGCTGAGCTGGTATTCCTCCCAGGCCGCCAGCGCCTCGGCTTCGAACCGGGCGTCGGCCTCGGCCGCGTCGAGCGCCGGCGTGCCGACCGACTCGAGCACGGCCGCGACGTCCGCGTCGTGCTCCGCCACGTGCATCACGGCCGTGAAGGGCTTCTGGCACCGGCGGCAGAAGAACTCGTAGACCGGCATCGTCCCGCACCTCCGGGATGGTTCCATCATCGGGGGCGGCCGCACAGGCGTCGATGCCCTCCGCGGGGCGACCCGGCGGGGGGCGCCCTCGGCGCGATCGATCAGTCGTAGATGCAGAAGAACCGGAGATGCGCCGGGGGGAGGCCGGCCGCGAGCCGCCAGGCCTCGCCCCAGGCCCTGCGGGTGGCGGCGCTCGCGGGCGAGGCGGCGAGCGCCTTCCGGTAGTGCTGGATCGCCTTGCGGCGCGCGTCCGGCGCCTGCGCCGCGTAGTCCGACGCTTCTCCCTCCACGTAGTCCTGGGCGGCGCCCGCCGCGAGCGCGACGATGTCGCGGTAGGCGTCGGCGACCATCAGCTCCACCTCCGCGGCCGCCGCGGGGTCGTGCTTGCCCGCGAGGTAGCGTTCGCCCTCGTCGATCACCTCGCGAAACTGCTCGCTGCCCGACGAGCAGGTGCCGGAGGTGTCGAAGCCCTTCGTCATCAGCAACCGGAAGCTTCGGTCTCCGATGGGACCGTCGGGGTCGAGTTTCCTGGCGGCGTCGAGCCAGCTCCGCGTGTAGGACGTCACGCCGCCCAGCGGCGAGTCGTTGAACTCCGCTCCGAGCGCGGCGAGCGCCTTGCGCGCCGCGGAGCCCTCGTCGGGGTCCGCGACGCCGTAGGCGTACTGGCATCCCTCGAGCACCAGATCGGCGGCCAGGAGCGCCGCGGCTCTTCGCCGTCCCTCGAGCTTCCCCGCTGCGCCGATCCACTTCGCCAGGCCGTCCACGAGCTTCCGGCCGGGGAGCTTCGCGCCGCCGGGGACACGCCCTGCCCGCCAGTCCTCGCCTCCGGACGCGGCCGCGAGCAGCGCGTCCCTCGGTGCGCCCGGGATTCCCGCCTGGTCGACCAGCGGCCGGACGTCCGCCAGGCCGGGCTCCTTGCCCTGCTCGACGGCCTCGCGCTCATCGCTCCCCGGCCCGTCGAGGCTCAGCCCCGAGACCGGCAGGAATCCGAACACGAGCACCCAGCTGCCGCGGTGGCGCCGTTCCGCGGCGGAAGCCATCGTGGCGCCGCCCGACTGCCATCGACCGGTCTCGCTCCAGCTCGCCGAGTTGAAGAAGTGCAGCTTCGCGTTCGCCTGCCCCTTCCCGAATCGCCGGTCCAGCGCCGCTCGCAGGGCGGCGGCGACCCGACCGGCCCGCTGCGCGTCCGCCTCGCGCCGCTCGGTCCAGACGAGGCCCAGCGTGCAGGCGCGATCGACGAGGCCGGCCACCTCGCCGTCCGCGGGCAGCGCCAGGCCCGCGGGGGGATCGGGGGGATGGAAGAAGGCGTAGCGGGTCGCCTTCGCGCCGTCGGGAAGCTGCAGGGACGTCTCCGAGCGGGCGCACCAGGGACGGTCCAGGGGGACACCGGCGTCGCCGGGCCGGAAGAGGACGACCTCCTCCCCCGGCCGCCCCTTCCTCCACGCGCCGAGGGGCACGGGCCTGGCGAGGAGGTCGAGCTGCTCCTCGACCCACCGCTCGTACGGATCGCCGGCCGGCGGTGGAGCGGCCCGCGCATCCTGCCCGGTTGCGGCGAGGAATCCGACGAGCGCAGCGGCGATCCGGCATCGCATCATCCCCTCCACGGCCTTCTCGACCTGGACCCGGCGTGTCAGGCCGCTCGGCCTCCGCGCCTCCGAAGCGGCCCGCGCATGATCGCGCTCAGCGGCGATCGCGAGGGCAGGGCCCGCCTGCGAGCGGGTCGTCCGGGCACGGGTCGAGCGCGCACCGTGACCTGGAGTGGAGCACGGCGAGGGTCCTCGCGCAAGAAGCGAGCCCCTCGCGAAGAGCCGATCCCGGTCGGCGGGGGGGCTGGTCGCATGGTGGGTGCGCGCGCTCGGCGCGCGACCGGCGCTTCTATCATCAGGGGCGGCCGCGCAGGCGTCGATGCCCTCCGCGGGGCGACCCGGCGGGGGGCGCCCTCGCCGCGGGCCCCTCGGGCGCAGGCGCCGGCGGCCATCAGCTCCACCCTAGGCGCGGCGCACGAACATCTTGTTTGTTAGTACTCCGACGGATGGAAAGAGCCCCTTGACCCACGCGACATCGTCTTGCAGCGTGAGCAGGCGGGTCGCCGTGTTCGACAACTCGGCCATGGAGACTGGGACTCCACCTTCAGGTCCAACCTCGGTGAGCGGCTCGAGCCACGCGCCGAGGCGAAGGGACGGCCGTTCGGCTCCGTCGAGGCATCTTCACGACCAGCGGCGCAGGCACCGGGCCCTCGGCCACCGGAGCTCCGCCGACGCCGAGCGCAGCCGGCGCCACGATCGTGGAGGCCGCCCGTGAAGCTTCGCCACAAGCTCCTGCTGGCGTTCCTGCTGCTGGCGGTCGTGCCGCTCGCGGCGGTCGTCGCCCTGTTCCAGCTCTCGTTCACCCCGCAGGCCGAGCGGCTGGTCGGCAGCCGGCTCCAGGACAACGCCGCCCAGACCGCGCAACTGCTGGACGAGTTCGTTGCGACTTGCGTGCGAGACTTCCGGGCCCTGGCCGCCGCGGAGGAGATGGTCAGCGATTCGCCCGCGGTCGTCGCCGATCATCTCGCCCGGCACACCCACGCCTACCCCCACTTCCGGCGGGTGATGCTGGCCGACACCAGCGGCGTCATCGTCGCCTCGTCCGATCCCGGCACGACCGGCAGGAGGCTGGTCGAGCTGCACGGCGAGCTGGCGGACGATTTCCGGACCGTGTTGCAGCATCCGCCCGGCCGGATGCAGGTGTCCGATCTCACCGACCTGGCCGACGCCGCGGCGCCGGACGCCCCGCCGCCCCTGGACTTGCAGCTGCTGCTGCGCGTGCAGGACGAGGCGGGCCGGCCACGCGGGGTGCTGGTGGCCGTCATGGAAAGCCGCCGCCTGCTGGAACAGATCGACGACATCGACCGCCGGATGCCCGCCGAGGTCCCCGGGTACCTGCTCGACCGCGGGGGGCGGGTGCTCCTGACGCGCGACGCGTCGGCGAACCCTCTCGGCGCCTACCCCGACGTCGAACCGGTGCTCGAGCACCTGCGCGCGACGAACTGGCACGGGGAGGGCTGGTTGACCCAGCCCCACGTCCACGAGCAGGAGGTCTTGACCGCGTACGCCGTCACGTCCGAGTTCGGTGACAATCGCGCGGGCCGCTGGCTGGTGGTCCTGCGCGCGCCGCGGCACGTGGTGATGGCCCCGGTGGACTTCATCACCTCCCGTGTGCTGGCGTTGCTGCTCGGGGTGCTGGCGGTGGCGGCGGGCGTCAGCTTCTGGCTGGCGCGTCCCGTCACCGACCTTGCGCGCCTGGTCGAACGGCTCAGGAAAGGCGACCTCTCCGCCCGCGCCCTGGTGGCTCGCCGCGGCGAAGCCGGCCTGGTGGCCCGTGAGCTCAACGAGATGGCCGCGGCGGTGCAGCACCGCACCCGGCAGCTGACCGAGAGCGAGGCGAAGTGGCGCACGTTGTTCGACGAGGCCACCGACGGCTTGATCCTGGTCGATCCCGCAACCCAGACGTTTCGCCAGGTCAACCGCTCCATCTGCCGGATGCTGGGCACCACCGAGGCGGAACTGGTGGCGCGCGGCCTGGACGGCATTCCTCCGGCCGAGCAGCTGCCGGCCGTGCAGGAGACCTTCGCCCGGATGGGCCTGGGGACCCAGAAGGCGGCGGTCCTGCCGCTGCTGCGCAAGCACGGAGGCGTGCTCCTGGCCGACGTCACCGCCTCGATCCTCGAGGTCGGCGGCCAGCGGCTGCTGCTGGCCGCGTTCCGCGACATCACCGAGCGCAGGCGGATGGAAGAGAGCTTGCGCCAGAACGAGGAGCGGCTGCAGCTGTCGCTGCACGCCGCCAAGGCCGGAATCTGGGACTGGGACATCCCGGCGGACCGGACGGTCTGGTCCGCCCGGTGCTACGCCCTGTACGGCCTCCCTCCGAGCGCCGATCCGCTGAAGCTGGAGGGTTGGCTGGCGTTGGTCCATCCCGACGACCGCGACCGGGTCGCCGAGCGGGCGCGCCAGACGCTGGCGGAACGCCGCACGGCCTTCGCGCAGGAATACCGCATCGTTCATCCCCAGGAGGGCCTGCGGTGGCTGTCGGACACCGGCCAGGTCACCTTCGACGCCGCCGGGACGCCCCTGCGCGCGATCGGGCTGATCTTCGACGTGACCGAGCGCAAACAGGCGGAAGCGGAGCTGGAGCGGATGCGGGTGCTCCTGTCGGAGGGTCTCCGCATCGCGCGTTGCGGTGTCTTCGAGTACGTGCCGGCCACCGGCGAGATGATCTGGTCCGAAGAGCAATTCCGCATCTACGGGCTGCCGCCCGGTCCACGTTCGCCGAGCTTCCACGACCTGGTGCACGAACACCTCCATCCGGCGGATGCCGCCCGCGTGGAGCAGGCGTTCCAAGCGGCGGTGCAAGGCGGCGCGACCTTCGACATCGAGCACCGGATCGTGCGTCACGACGGCACCGTCCGCGACGTCCACGACGTGGCCCACCCGTACTTCGACGCCCAGGGGAAGGTGCTCAAGTACACCGGCGCCACGCTCGACGTCACCGAACGGAAGAGGACGCAGGAGACGCTGGACGAGGCCCGCCGGCGCCTCGAAACCATCGTCACGTCCAGCACCGCCATGCTGTATGCGTGCCAGGCGACCGGGAACTTCGACGCCACGTTCGTCAGCCGCAACTTCCAG
>DATIUR010000285.1:0-1620 GCA_035466675.1 Anaeromyxobacteraceae bacterium
CCACGGAGCGCACTCCGGGGGAGAGGGAAACCAGGGGAGGGATCGAAGGGAGAGGGGGGACCCATCACCGCGAGTCATCCATGCCACCGCCGGCGCGCCGCCGTCACCCATCCGGTCGTTCTTACTGCCCACGGCTTCGGAGCCCTCGCCTGCACGGACGGAGGGGCCCCTCTCGCCGCCCGCGACCGCATACTTTTTACCAGGAGGGGAGCTTGCACCTCTTGGACCTGGTCTTCGGGATCGCCGCGCGCGGCCCGCGCTTCTTCGCGGACGGCTGGGGTGATCTCTCCCTCTGCGAGGCGATCGCGCCGGAGGCGATGGCGCGGCGGCCCATCCCCAGCATCGCCGTGCGGCTCGGGTCGGCGAAGCGCACGCTCGGTGGACTCCTCTTCGAGGGCACCTTCGACAGCCCGGAGCACCGGCTCCCCGCCTGCGCCCGCACGGCGCGGGTGCAGGTGCTCCTCCCGGACGGCGAGCCGCGCGGGGCCGCCGTGCACCTCGCCGCCTTGGGCGACCAGGGCTTCGGCGTGCGGCTGCGCTTCGCCTCGCCGCTGCTCGCGCGGGGCATCGGCGCGGTCGTGCTCGAGAACGCGTTCTACGGCGCCCGCCGGCCGGAGCGGCAGGTCGGCCCGGCGCTGCGGAGCGTCTCGGACCTCCAGCTCATGGGCTCGGCCACCTTCCAGGAGGGCCGCGCGCTCCTGCGCTGGGTGAAGGAGGAGCTGGGGTTCCCGCTCACCGGCGTGACGGGCTTCTCCATGGGCGGGCAGATGGCGGCCATGGTGGGGGCTTCGGCCCCCTTCCCGTGTGCGGTGGTGCCCCTCGCCCCGACCTGCTCGCCGGACTCCGTCCTGCACAAGGGCTTCCTCCGGCACGTGGCCGACTGGCCGGCGCTCGCGCGGCACGGCGAGGACGAGGAGGCGGCGCGGCGGGGGCTCTGCGCCCACCTGGCCCGCTTCTCCGTGACGAACCTGCCGCCGCCCGTCTGCCCCGAGGCCGCCGTCGTGGTGGGCACCTCCGGGGACGGCGTCGTGCCGCCCTCCGACATGAGCCGCATCGCGCAGCACTGGGGGGCCGAGCTGCGCTGGCTCGACGCCGGGCACGTCTCGGCGGTGCTGCGTCACCAGGGGGCGATGCGCCAGGCGCTCGCCGACGCCTTCGATCGGCTCGAGGCCGCGCTGCGGCGGGTCACGCCAGGGTCGGGTCGCGCCCGGCCGCACGCGCCGGGATCCGCGCCGCCACGGCCAGGTGCGGCGCCGTCCGCAGGCGTGCGCGCGCGGCGGCCGGGTCCGGCGGCGGGCCGGCGAACCTGAGCACCGCCGCCACCCGGTGGCGCGCCTCCGCCACCCGCGCGCGCGGGATCCGCCCGCCCTCCACCGCCTTGCGCACGAGCTCGATGGCCCGGTGCTGCACGTCGGCGGTGTGGCAGACGAGGAGCGCGTCCACCCCCGCCAGGATCGCGCCCGGGGCCGCCTCCTCCAGGGGGAAGTGCTCGGCGACCGCCTTCATCTCGAGGTCGTCGGAGACCGCGCAGCCCTCGAACCCCACCCGCTCGCGCAGGAGCCGCATCACCGCGGGCGAGAGCGTCGCCGGCCGCGCCGGGTCGAGCGCGTCGAAGACCAC
>DATIUR010000286.1:0-17456 GCA_035466675.1 Anaeromyxobacteraceae bacterium
CGTCGCCCCGGAGGCCGACGCCCGCGCCCGCGCCATGGAGTCCCGCGGCGAGTCGGTGGCCTTCCTGGCCCGGGGCGGCGCGGTGGCCGCCATCCTGTCGGTCGCGGACGTGGTGCGCGACGAGTCGGCCGGGGCGGTCGCGGCGCTCCGCCGCCTGGGGCTCGGCCTGGCCATCGTGAGCGGGGACGCGCGGGCCACCACCACCGCCGTCGCCGCCGGGCTCGGCCTCGAGGCGATCTCCGAGGCGACCCCGGTGGAGAAGCGCGAGATCGTGGCCCGCCGCCAGCGCGCCGGTGCGCGCGTCCTCTTCGTGGGGGACGGGATCAACGACGCGCCCGCGCTCACCCAGGCCGACGTGGGGGTGGCCATGGGGCGGGGGACCGACGTGACGCTGGAGAGCGCCGACGCCGTGCTGGTGCGGGACGACCTTCGCCTCCTCCCCGACCTGGTCCGGATCGCCCGCCGGGCCACGTCGGTCATCCACCAGAACGTCTTCTGGGCCTTCTTCTACAACCTGGTGGCGGTGCCGCTCGCCATGGCCGGCCTGCTCCACCCCATCGTGGCGGCCGCCGCCATGGCGGCGAGCTCCGTCTTCGTGGTCCTGAACTCCCTGCGCGTGCGGGGCGCGCTCGGCCCGGAGGCCTGACCGTGGACCTCGCCCTCCTCATCGTGCTCTCGCTCGCCCTCGGGGTGGCCGCCTTCCTGTTCTTCCTCTGGACCGTCCGGAGCGGGCAGTACGACGACCCCGAGGGGCCGAAGTACCGGATGATGGAGGACGAGGAGGAGGGCGGGGAGGACGGCGGGGAGGGGAAGGCGCGCGGGAGCCGAGGCGGCGGGCGGCCTCCCGGCGCTCTCAGCCCGCCGGGATCACCGTGAACCCCAGCGCCCTGGCGCTGCGCCGGACCCGGTCGTCGCAGGAGGCCAGCTCCAGCCCGCCGAGCGCGTCGTCCAGTACGCGCAGGGACGCGAGGTGGAGCGCGTCGAGCGTGCGCACCGGCTCCTCGGGCAGGTCCTCACGGGCCCGGCGGAGCACCTCGTCGTCGAGCGCGATCGCGTCGCAGGACCGCTCGAACGAGGCGATCTGCCGCTCCGCCTCCCGGGCCTCGCCGGGGTCGAGCCGCTTCTCCCGCCGCGCGCGCGAGACGGCGCGGACCGCCTCGACGAAGGTGAGCGTGGAGGTGACGAGGCCCTCGCCCGAGAGCACGGGCCGCAGCGCCTCGTCCCCGTCCAGGAGCACGCGCAGGAGGGCGCTCGTCTCGACGTACAGGCGGCGGCTCACTCCTCGCGCTCCGCGTCGAGGAGCTCCTGCGAAGAGCCGCGGCGGAGCCGGACCCGCCGCATCGACCCCCAGTCCATGGAGCCGGGCGCCGGGGCCGGCCGGACCAGCCCACGGCCCACGAGCTGCCGGTAGCGCAGGTCCGCAGGGGGCGCGCCCCTCTCGGCGGTACCCGGCGAGCGAAGCTCCGCGACCACCCTGCCGCGGTCGGTCACCAGCACCACGTCCCCCGCTGCCACGTCGCGGAGGTAGCTGCTGAGACGCGCTTTGAGCTCCCGAACGCCCGCGGTCTTCATGGAAGGAATGTAGTCACGAGAGACTACATCGTCAACAGGGCCCCCGGGCCAGGCCACGGGGGCGAACTTCGCGGCGACTCCGTGGCGGCCGGAAATGTCGACCGGACCGGTCCCCCAAACGCCCGTTCTCCTGGCGGTTTCCGTCGTGTCCGCGGCTGACACCCGACCCGGGGCGTGCTACAGAGGAGCGCTCTCCCACCCGCACGTTCCGTCGAAGGAGGAGTCCCCGTGATCGAGGCCTATCTGAAGTCCGTCGAGGAGCGCCAGGCGCTCGGCATCCCCGCGAAGCCCCTCGATCCTGAGCAGGCGCGCGAGCTCGTGAAGCTGCTCCAGAAGCCTCCCAAGGGGAAGGAGGACTTCCTGCTCGACCTGCTCTCGAACCGCGTCTCGCCCGGCGTCGATCCGGCCGCCGAGGTGAAGGCCGCCTTCCTGGCCGAGGTGGTGAAGGGCAAGGCGCGCTCGCCGCTCATCTCGAAGGAGAAGGCGATCCAGCTCCTCGGGACGATGGGCGGCGGCTACAACGTGCCCCCGCTCGTGGCCGCCCTGAAGGCGAAGCCCCTGGCCGACGCCGCGGCGAAGGCGCTCTCCGGCATCACCTACGTCTACGACGCCTTCGACGACGTGGCCGCGCTGGCCAAGGCGAAGAACGCCGCCGCGAAGAAGGTGCTCGAGGCCTGGGCGAACGCCGACTGGTATACGTCGCGCGAGGGCGTCCCCGCCGAGATCGAGGTCAAGGTCTTCCGGGTGGACGGCGAGATCAACACCGACGACTTCTCGCCCGCCGGGGATGCCTCCACCCGGCCGGACATCCCGCTCCACGCGCTCGCCATGGGCAAGACCCGCTTCCCGGGAGGCCTGAAGACGATCGCCGAGTACCGCGCCCAGGGCTTCCAGGTCGCCTTCGTGGGCGACGTGGTGGGCACCGGCTCCTCCCGCAAGTCCGCCTGCAACAGCGTGCAGTGGGCCATCGGCGAGGACATCCCCTTCGTCCCGAACAAGCGGCGCGGCGGCGTGATCGTCGGCGGCGTCATCGCCCCCATCTTCTTCAACACCGCCCAGGACTCGGGCGCGCTGCCCATCAAGGCCGACGTCTCCAGGCTCAAGATGGGCGACGTGGTGGTGGTGGACACCGCCAAGGGGCAGATCCGGAGCGAGTCGGGCGAGGTGCTCTCCACCTTCGCGCTCGCCCCGGACACCATCTCCGACGAGTACCGCGCCGGCGGGCGCATCCCGCTCATCATCGGGCGGGCGCTGACCGAGCGGGCCCGCAAGGCGCTCAAGAAGGGGCCGACCGACCTCTTCGTGGTGACGACCAACCCGAGCCCCCGGGAGGGCCAGGGCTACACGCTGGCGCAGAAGATGGTCGGAAAGGCCTGCGGCCTGCCCGGCGTCCTCCCCGGCTGGTACGTCGAGCCGAAGATGACCACGGTCGGCTCGCAGGACACCACCGGCCCCATGACGGCGGACGAGTTGAAGGAGCTCGCCTGCCTCAGGTTCCAGGCGCCCATGGTGATGCAGTCCTTCTGCCACACCGCCGCCTACCCGAAGGCGGCCGACGTGAAGATGCACCGCTCGCTCCCCGGGTTCATCCAGGAGCGCGGCGGCGTGGCGCTCCGGCCCGGCGACGGGGTGGTCCACTCCTGGCTGAACCGGCTGCTGCTGCCCGACACGGTCGGCACCGGCGGCGACTCGCACACCCGGTTCCCCATCGGCATCAGCTTCCCGGCCGGCTCGGGCCTGGTCGCGTTCGCCGCGGCGCTCGGCTTCATGCCGCTCGACATGCCGGAGAGCGTGCTGGTCCGCTTCAAGGGCAAGCTCCGGCCGGGCATCACGCTCCGCGACGTGGTGAACGCCATCCCGCTCGTGGCCATCCAGCAGGGCCTCCTCACCGTCCCGAAGAAGGGCAAGAAGAACGTCTTCAACGGCCGCATCCTGGAGATGGAGGGGCTGCCCGACCTGACGGTGGAGCAGGCCTTCGAGCTGACCGACGCCGCCGCCGAGCGCAGCGCCGCCGCCGCGGCCGTGCAGCTCTCGGAGAAGAGCGTGGCAGACTACCTCCGGTCCAACGCGGCGCTCATGCGCAAGATGATCGCCGACGGGTACGGCGACGCGAAGGCGTTCGAGAAGCGCATCGCCGAGGTGGAGAGGTGGCTCAAGAAGCCGCAGCTCCTCGCCGCCGACGCGAACGCCGAGTACGCGGCGGTGATCGAGGTGGACCTCTCCGCCATCGCCGAGCCGGTGGTGGCCTGCCCGAACGACCCCGACGACGTGAAGGTCCTCTCCGAGGTGGCCGGCCGGAAGATCGACGACGTCTTCCTCGGCTCCTGCATGACCAACATCGGCCACTTCCGCGCCGCCGGCGAGATCTGGAAGGGCGCGAAGAACGTGGGCACGGTCCGCACCTGGCTCTGCCCGCCCACCCGGATGGACCAGCAGGAGCTGAAGGACGAGGCCTACTTCTCGGTCTACAGCGGCATCGGGGCGCGCATCGAGATCGCCGGCTGCTCGCTCTGCATGGGCAACCAGGGGCGCGTGCCGAACGGCGCGACGGTGTTCTCGACCTCCACCCGCAATTTCGACGACCGGATGGGCGACGGCGCCCAGGTGTTCCTCGGCTCGGCGGAGCTGGGCGCGGTGGCGGCGAACCTGGGGAGGCTGCCGACCGCGGCCGAGTACTTCGAGGCCTTCCAGGCCAAGATCGCCCCGAAGGCCGACAAGGTCTACCGCTACCTCCAGTTCGACGAGCTGGCGGAGTACCAGCCGCCGAAGGGGAAGAAGCTGAGGGTGGTGGCGTAGCAGACGGGCGTGTCGGGCGCCCGAAACGCGGCACCCCTACGCCACCGGGCTCGCTGCCGCCGCGCCGATCCGGTTCGACCCCCCCTTTGCCAGCGGGCCCCGGGCGGGCAGGATCGCGCCATGCCCAGGATCGCCGACATCGAGATCGTCGAGGACCGGACCGCCGTCTCCTCCTGCGACGAGGGATTCCTGCGGCTCAAGCGGTACCGGGCCCGGAACGTCCGGGAGGACGGCACGCGCTCGGAGGTCTACCCCATCGACGTCATCGACCGGCCCACACTCGACGCGGTGGCGGTCTGCCTCTGGGCCCGGACGCCGCGCGGCGTGGAGGTGCTCACCCGGCGCGGCCTGCGCCCGGCCGCCCTCTTCCGCCGCGGGAGGCCCGTGGTGGTTGCCGAGCCGGAGTACCTCCTGCTCGAGGAGCTGGTCGCCGGCGTGCTCGAGCCGGGCGAGCAGGGCGAGGGCGCGCTCCGGCGCCGCGCCGCGGAGGAGGTCCGGGAGGAGGTCGGGATCGAGATCGACCCGGAGCGGCTCGAGCCGCTCGGGGGGGCCTTCTTCGTGGTCCCGGGGATCGCCTCCGAGAAGATCCACCTCGTGGCCGGGGAGATCGCGCGCACCGGCGGCGACGCGCCCTTCGACGCCCCCGACGGCGGCGACGGCTCGCCGCTCGAGGAGGGGGCGCTGCTCACGTGGCGGCGCCTCGACGACGCCGTCCTGGCCTGCGAGCGGGGCGAGATCGAGGACGCCAAGACCGAGATCGCCTTCCGCCGGCTGGCGGCGCGGCTCTCGGCCGGGCGGACGTGAGCTTGTCCCCCGCCCCCGCGCCGGGGATACTCGCGGCATGAACGCCCTCGCCCTGGCCCTCGCCGCCGTGCTCTCGTCGACCCCGTTCCCGCCGCCGCGCCTGGCGCCGGCGAGCGACCGGATGAAGTGCGACACGGGCACGGTGTTCGCCGTGGACACGGCCCGGTCGGAGCTTCGCGTCACGACGCCGGCCGGGATGGTCACGTTCAAGGCCGGCTCGGACGTGCAGGTGGTCGACCGGGACGGAAAGCCGTTCGGCCCCGTCTCGAAGCTCGCCGCCGGGCAGGCCGTCCGCGTCTACTACCTGGTCGAGCAGGGGGCGAAGGCGCTCGAGGTGGCCCTGGAGTGACGGCGCCGACCCGGCTCCCCGGGAAAGCTGCGGGCATGGGGAAGGCACGCCGGGCCAGGACCCGGATCGAGCGGGACACCATGGGTGAGGTGCGCGTCCCCGCGGACGCGCTCTTCGGCGCCCAGACCGCGCGGGCGGTCGAGAACTTCCCCATCTCCGGGCTCCGGGCGCATCCGGCCTTCGTGGACGCCACGGTCCGGGTGAAGCTGGCGGCGGCGCGCGTGAACGCCCGGCTCGGGTTCCTGCCGCGCCGCAAGGCCCGCGCCATCGAGCGGGCCGCCGGCGAGGTGCTCGGGGGAGGCCACCGCGAGCAGTTCGTGGTGGACGTCTACCAGGCCGGGGCCGGCACGAGCCACAACATGAACGTGAACGAGGTGCTGGCCAGCCGGGCCACCGAGATCCTGGGCGGCCGCCGCGGGGAGGCGGGCCTCGTCCACCCGAACGACGACGTCAACATGGCGCAGTCCACGAACGACGTCGTGCCCACCGCCATCCGGCTCGCGGCCCTGGAGCTCCTCCCCGGGGCGGCCGGCGCCCTCGACGACCTGGCCGCCACCTTCGCGCGCAAGGCCCGGGCCTGGGACCGCGTGGTGAAGGCCGGCCGGACCCACCTCATGGACGCGACGCCCATCCGGCTCGGCCAGGAGGTCTCCGGCTGGGCCGCCTCGCTGCGCGCCGCGGCGGCGCGGATCCGCGCCTGCGTGCCGGAGCTCTCCCGGCTCGGGCTCGGCGGCACCGCGGTGGGCACGGGCCTGAACGCCCATCCGCGCTACGCCCGGCTGGCCGTGGCCGAGCTGTCCCGGCTCACCGGGCGGCGGCTCGCCCTGGCGCCGAACCCCTTCGCCGCCATGCAGTCGCTCGGGCCCTTCGTGGCCCTCTCCGGCGCGCTCCGCGGCGCCGCGGTCGAGCTCATCCGGATCGGCGGGGACGTGCGCCTGCTCGGGAGCGGCCCCAGCACCGGCCTGGGGGAGCTGAGGCTTCCGCCCGTCCAGCCCGGGTCGTCGATCATGCCCGGCAAGGTGAACCCCTCCATGGCGGAGATGCTCGCCATGGTCTGCCTCCAGGTCGTCGGCCTCGACGCCGCCATCGCCGGCGCGGCGGCGAGCGGCCAGCTCGAGCTGAACGTGATGATGCCGCTCGTCGCCTTCGACCTCTGCCACGCGCTCCAGATCCTGGCCAACGCCGTCCGCGCCTTCGACCTCCGGTGCGCGCGCGGGCTCGAGGCCGACCCGGAGCGGGCCCGGTTCTACGCCGAGCGCACGGTGAGCCTGGCCACCGCCCTCGCCCCGCGCATCGGCTACGCCGCGGCGGCCGAGATCGTGAAGGAGTCGGTCCGCACCGGCCGGTCCATCGTGGACCTGGCTGCCGAGCGCGGCGGGATGTCGCTCGCCGAGGCGCGGCGGATCCTCGACCCGGCCCGGCTCACGCGGCCCGGGAGGGCCTGACCGAGGCGGGGCGCCGCGGGCGGTGGCGGGCACGGGCGCCCGGCGCCGCGTCTACGGCAGGAGATCCTCGAGCCACCGCCGGGACACGAAGGTGGCGTCCACCTCGAGGACGATCCCGCTGCGCGGATCGGAGAACCCCGGCTCCACGACGGCCAGCTGGTAGTCCCGCTCCCTGAACCAGCGGTACATCTCGTCGAAGTCCGGCTGGTCGCGATACGTCCGCTGCAGCGCCAGCTCGACCTGGATGCAGTCGATTCGCGGGAGGCGGCCGCCGGCGGACTCGAGGACCACCTTCTCGAAGCCCTGCGTATCGATCTTGAGGAAGGCGCGATCGCTCGGGCGGACGTGCCTCTCGATCGCGACCGCCAGGGTCGTCACCGGCACCTCCTCCGTGCCCGTCACCGCCGCGTAGGGCGCGGTCCGCCCGAGGCGCGGCGTGGCATCGAGGAAGGAGCTGCTCGCCAGGTTCGCCGTGACGTGGATCGTGGCCGTGCCCGGCGACGCGCCCAGCGCCAGGCGCTCGGCCACCCAGTTCCCGTCGCGCGCCGCGACCTCCGCCAGGACGGCGTGCGCAGCGAGGAGGGGCTCGAACGAGACGATACGGCCCGCGTATCCGCGCGCCCGCAGCTCGCGTCCGAACTGGCCCAGGTTCGCGCCCACGTCGAGCACGAGGTCGATGCCCATGGCCCGAAGGAGACGCACGCGCCGCGCCGCCGCGTGCGCCGACTCCTCCACCAGCACCACGTCCCACCGCGTCGCGCGGAGCGCCCTCTTCAGGAGTCGCCTCAGGCCCATGGGCTTCCACCATACAGCGGATCCCCGCGACCGCGTCGATCCGGCACCGACCTTCCCCCCACGCGAGCCCGCCTCGGCCCCCGACCCGCGTGAAAGGCTGGGCGACTGCCGGCCCGGGGAAGCCCACCTGATCCCGGGGGCGGTCTGCGCCGGTCGCTCCCCCCGGCGTTGGCCGGGCCCGCCCGCGGCGGTATCATGCGCGTCCCGTGTCGCCCAGGCTGTCCATCGTCACCATCTGTCTGAACGACCGCGTCGGCCTGGCGGCCGCCCTCGACAGCGTGCTCGTCCAGACGTACCGAGACTGGGAGCTGGTCGTCGTGGACGGGGCCTCCACCGACGGAAGCGTCGAGGAGATCCGCTCGCGCGAGGACCGCATCGCCAGCTGGGTTTCGGAGAAGGACGGCGGGATCTTCGACGCGCAGAACAAGGGTCTCGCCCGCTCCCGCGGGGAGTACGTGCTCTTCCTGAACGCGGGGGATCGGCTCGCCTCGGCGGACGCGCTGGCGCGGCTCATGGAACCGCCCCCCACCGAGGACGTCGTCTACGGCGACGCGTGGTTCCAGTGGAAGGGGCAGCTCCGGCCCTGGCGCCAGCCCGATCGCCTCACCTTCGCGTTCCTCATGCGAAGCTCGCTCGCGCACCAGGCCACCGCCTTCCGGCGGGAGCTGTTCGAACGGGTGGGGCCCGCGGACGCCACCTTCCGCATCGCGGGGGACTACGAGTTCGTCCTGCGGGCCGTGGTCGTCCACGGGGCCACCGCCCGGCACGTGCCGTTCCCCGTCGCGGTCCACGACGCGCACGGCGTCTCCAGCCTCCCGGAGAACGCCGCCCGCGTGGAGCGGGAGCGGGAGCGCGCCCAGGCGAAGAACCTGCCGCGGCTCGTGCTCGAGCACCACCGGGAGTACCTTCGCCTGCGCGAGCGGACGCTCGGGCGCCGTGTGCGGGCGCTCTTCCGCCCCGTCTTCCGTCCCATCCGCGCGTTCTTTCGCCGCCTGCGCGGCCTTCCGGAGTGACGCCCGCGGCATCCGCCGCATCTCGCGCCTCCGTGTATGATGGCTCGTCTGGGGCCGCGCATCGGCGAGATCCTCGTCCGCGAGGGGGCGTGCACGCCGGAGGCGGTCCGGGAGGCGCTCCAGAACCAGGTCATCTTCGGCGGGCGCCTGGGCACGAACCTGCTCGAGCTGGGGGCGGTGACCGAGGAGGCCCTGGCCAAGGCGCTGGGCGAGCGCCACGGCGTCCCGTCGCTCCACGGCAACCTTCCGCTCGACGAGCGCGTGACCGCGCTCGTCCGCCCCGACGTGGCCGACCGGTGCGACGCCGTGCCCTACTTCCTCGCCGACCGCAGGCTCGCCCTCCTGGTGTGCGATCCGGGCGACCTGGGGATGCTGGACGAGGTGGCCTTCGCCTCCGGGAAGCAGGTGCACCCCATCGTCGTGCCCGAGGCGCGCGTCTGGGCGCTGCTCCGCAAGGCGTACGGCATCGAACGCCAGCTCCGCGGGATCGAGGTGGACTGGGCCAGGCTCGAGGTGCGCGAGGGGCCGGCCGCCCCCTCGCACCCGACCGCCGCCGCGGCGGAGGCGGCCTCGGCCGGGCTCGACCTCATGGCCGAATCCGAGTTCGAGGCCATGTACGGCGCCGGAACGGGCGGCCGGGCCGCCCCCGAGCCCGGGCCGGCGCAGGCGCGCGGCTCCGCCCCTCCTCCGCCCGCGGTCCGGGCCGCGCAGCCGCCCGCGACGGGAGCCCCGCCCCCACCCGTGGCGCGGGCCGCTCCACCCGAGCCGGAGGAGCCGATCCTGGAGCTGACCGACCTGCTGGCGGACTCGCCCCTGGAGGAGGGCGTCCCGGATCTCGCCGCCGAGGCCTTCCAGCCGCTGGGGGAGCCGCTCGCGCCCGGGCCGGCCGCCGTGCTGGCGGCCCTCTCTCGCGCGCCGGGCCACGCCCCGCCGGCCCGGCTGGCCCGCCCGGCGGAGCGGCCCGAGGAGCCGGAGCCCGAGCCGACCCCGCTGCGGTTCGACGAGGCGGTGAGCCTGCTCGCGGGGGTGGACGACCGCGGCGCCATCGCCCGCACCGTGCTCCGCTACGCCCGCTCGAAGTTCCGCCGGGCCCTGCTCCTCACCGTCAACCGGGGCGCGGCCCAGGGCTGGGCGGGCCTGGGGGAGAAGCTCACGCCCGACGCGGTGCGACGGGTCCGCCTGCGGCTCGGGGCGCCCGGGATCGTCGAGACGGTGGTCTCCACCCGGGCGCACTTCCTCGGCCCCATCCCCAAGACCGAGGCGAACGTCCGCCTGCTGAAGCAGCTCGGCGGGGGAGTGCCGGGGAACGCGTTCCTCGTCCCCATCCTGGCCCGGGGCCGGGTCGTGAACGTCTTCTACGCCGACAACGGGAGGGGGGCGATGGTGGACGCGGGCGACCTGGGGGAGCTGCTCATCCTGGCCACCCGCATCGCCCAGGGCTACGAGACGCTCCTGGGCCGGGCGGTGTAGCCGCGGACGTTGACGGCGGGGCCCGCTCCGGATACAGGGAAACCCTTGACGATGTGCCGCTTTGCCCGCTATAAGGCCGCCCTCGCAGCAGCCCTCCTGGCCCTGCCGGGGGCGGTCCTCGCCGATCGCGTGGCGGGGGCGGTGCTCCCGGACGACGCCACGAAGGTGGGCGAGAACCGGTACCGGATCGGCCGGAGCTTCGAGGACACGATCAAGTTCTACCGCAACGTCTACTCGGCCCGGTACGAGAGGCGGCCCATCGCCGATCAACCCGGGGTGAAGGCGGTGCACATCGAGAACCCGGACGCGCGCCCGGGCACCTGGGAAGGCCTGAACGTCTACGAGCTGAAGGGCGAGACCCGCGTCTTCGTCCTCGTGAAACCGAAGTGACCTTCTGGGGGATCGTCTAACGGCAGGACGCCAGACTCTGGATCTGGCTATCTAGGTTCGAATCCTAGTCCCCCAGCCAACTCTCGGTGGCCTGTTGACAAGCCGCTCCGTCGAAGGTATCGACAGCCCGCCATTCGAGGAGGTTCGTGGCCCCTTAGTCTAGTGGTTAGGACGTCGGCCTCTCACGTCGAAGACATGGGTTCAAGTCCCGTAGGGGTCACCACCTGGGCCCCGCCACCTTCGTCCGGGTGGCGGGGCATTTTCACCTTCGGAGCCGCGGCGCCATGGGAAGAATCTTCGAGACGCGCAAGGCCACCATGTTCGCCCGGTGGAACCGGATGGCGAAGGTCTTCACGCGCATCGCCAAGGACATCGCCATCGCGGTGAAGGCGGGCGGCCCGGACCCGCACCACAACCCGGCGCTGCGGCGCGCGCTCCAGAACGCGCGCGGCGCCAACATGCCCAAGGACAAGGTCGAGGCGGCCATCAAGCGCGCCAGCGGCCAGGACCAGCAGGCCTACGAGGTGGTGCTGTACGAGGGGTACGGGCCCCACGGGATCGCGGTGGTGGTGGAGACGGCCACCGACAACGTGGTGCGGACGGTGGCGAACGTCCGGATGCACTTCAAGGACCACGGCGGGAACCTGGGCACGAGCGGGAGCGTGGCGTTCCAGTTCCAGAAGATGGGCGTCTTCCGGCTCGCGCCGGAGGGTCTCGACCTCGAGACGCTCGAGCTCGATCTCATCGACCACGGGCTCGAGGAGATGGGCGAGGGGACGGGGGAGAAGGGCGAGAAGCAGGTGGTGATCCGGTGCGCCTTCGCGAGCTTCGGCCAGCTCCAGGCGGCCATCGAGGCGCGCAAGCTGCCGCTCGTCTCGGCCGAGTCCGAATACGTGGCGCCGAACCCGGTCGAGCTGCCGGAGGAGCAGGCCAAGGAAGTGCTGGCGCTGGTGGACGCGCTCGAGCAGGACGAGGACGTCCAGCGCGTGTTCCACAACCTGGCGTGACGGCGCCGCGGCCTCCCGTTTCCCGGGGTAGACTGTGCGGAGGTGCCTCCCACGGAGGGCGCATGCAGGGTGAGCCGAGGACGGCGATGTGGGTCGGGCTGGGTGTCGGGACGGTCGGGACCCTCCTCGCGGCGTTCTTCCTGGGGAGGTCCGTTCCCGAGGGACCGCTCGGTGCGGTCGCGAAGGTCTCCCCGTTCGTGGGGCTCGTCTCGGTCGTGTTCCTGGGCGGCGGGCTGCACGACCTCGTCTGGCGCCCCGGACGCGGCGAGTCGGTCCCGCCCTTCGGGCGCGGACTCGTGACCGTCCTCCTGACGGTCGCCGCGTACAACGTGCTCCTGCGGATCGGGCTCGTGGTCGCGCTCCTGGGCGGCGCGCGTTGAGGCGATCGGGGAACGGGCTAGGGCGCCCCCAGGAAGACGATCCTGAGGTAGTCGCGCCGGAACTGCCCGGCACCCTCGGGTCCCTGGTAGCGCGGATCGCCCGCATCCCGGTCATCGATGATGCGCGCGACCGGATCGAGGATCCGGAACGAGAGGAGGTCGAGGATGCGCCACGCCACGAACGCCGTCTCGCCGAAGGCGCGCGAGAGACGCTCGCCCATTCCCGTCTCGGCGACTGCCGCGGGAGCGAGCAGGAGGGTCGCGGCGATCGCCAGCGCTCGGAGGGCCGCGAGCTCGAAACGCATGGCGCCAGATTACCACGACGCGCAGCGCCGCGCGCACGGCTGCGCCTCCGGGAGCCCGCGCGCGCTCGTCGATCGCTAGAACAGCCCCGCGACGTCGCGCTGCGCCGGGGTGGGGTCCGCCGCGGTCGGGTTGACCGCCCCGGCCGACGTCCGCAGGAGCGAGGTCCGCAGCGCGGGCGCCGCCGCGACCGGGGCCGGGCAGGCGCCGGTGTCGACGAAGGCGAGCGCCGCGGCGGTGGAGGCCTCGAGCGGATTGCCCATGGGCAGGGTGAGGTCGTCCGCGGCGGCGCAGAGCGGGCCGGAGAAGTTGCCGCCCGCGTCCGGCAGGCCGTCGAAGTAGGCGCCGTCCCCCTGGGCGTTCTCGAGCCCGAAGGCGATGAGGCCGAGCAGGAGGTCGCAGGACTGGAGCACGAAGCCGCGCTGGCCGACCGGCTTCCCGTAGGTCCGGGCGCCCACGATGGCGACCGGCACCCAGGGCTCCATCACGTTCGCCACCAGCTCGCTCGCCGAGGCGCTGGCGCCGGTGGTGACGAAGGCGACCCGCCGGACGGAGATCGAGCCGGCCTCCGGGGCGAAGGTCTGCGGCGGCGGCGTGTCGGCCAGGTGCGCCGGGTTCAGGTACCAGGCGAACATGGTGTCGTTCGTGGTCCGCCCCCCGCCCAGCAGGTTGGCGAGCACGATGGCCGTGTCCACCAGGCCGCCGCCGTTGTAGCGCAGGTCCACGATCACGTCCTGCACGCCGTCGGCCTGGAAGGCCGCGAACGCCTCGCGGAGCTGGGCCTCGGCGGGCGTGATGAAGGTGACGAGGTTCACGTAGCCGATCTTCGGGACGCCCACGCCCCGGTCGATGACCGCGTGGGAGACGGGGACGAGCGTGTAGGCGGCCTTGGTCACGGTCCGCGTGGCCGTGCCACCCTCGACCGGCGCCACCTCGAAGGTCCGGGTCACCCCGGCCGTGGCCGGTCCGATGGCGGCGGAGATCGACTCGCTCGTGAACGGGGTCTGGGCCAGGATCCCGGTGACGTCGGAGATGGACAGGATCTCGTCGCCCCGGTGGAAGCCCCCGGCGGCGGCGGCGCTCCCCGTCATCACCTGGGTGAGGAAGAGCTGTCCGGTCCCCCGGATCTGGAGCGAGAAGCCGAAGCCCGCCGTGGGGCCGCCCGCGTAGTACGCCGTCACCGCCGAGTAGCTCGCCACGTAGCTCCAGCCCCGGTCCATGCCCGCCGCTCGGGCGTTCGCGGTGAGGGCGTCGAGCAGGTCCTGCGGGTCGGCGTAGCGGGCCGGATCGGGCAGGGGGTCGGGGAGCAGCTCCGGATAGAGGTACCAGTCGAGCGTGTTCTGGTGGACGAACTGGTTCGCCTTCCCCACCGAGCACTCGTCCGATCCACAGGAGGCGAGGGCGAGCGAGGCGGCGAGGGCGGCGAGGACGCGGCGCATGGGTTCCTCCGGACTTCGGGGCAGTATACCCCGGGTGCGCCCCGGTACCCGAGAGGGCCCGGGCGGCCGTTCCGTGCTACAGAGTGCGCCGTGCGGAGCGAGGCGATCCCCGAGGCCGGTCCGGCGGAGAGAGCGCGCGCCTACGAGGCGCTGAACGCCTACTTCGACCGTATCTACGTCATCACGCTGGCACGGGCGACCGACCGGCGCGCGCTCCTGGAGACGTCCCTGGCCGGGCTCCGGTACGAGATCGTCCACGGCCAGGACAAGCGCGACCTCGACCTCGCAGACCTCGTGGCGCGCGGCGTCTACGACGACCGGGCCGCCAGGCGCCTGCACCGGCTCGGGCGCGGGATGACCCTGGGCGAGGTGGCCTGCGCGCTGTCGCACGCCGACGTCTGGCGGCGGATCGCCGGGGAGGGGCACGGCCGGGCCCTGATCTTCGAGGACGACGCCGTGCCGGTGGAGGGGGCGATCGACCTCGCGCCGGCCGCCCTGGCGCAGCTCCCCCCGACCTGGGAGCTCGTCTACCTGGGCTACGACCGGAACGAGGAGGTGACCCTGCGGCGGCGGGTGAACCGCCTGGCCTACATGGCCCTGGGCGCCCTCCGCCTCATCCCCTGGTCGGCGCGCGAGGCGGCGAACCTGCTTCCGCGCCCCTACTCGGCGAACCTCCGGCGCGCCGGCTTCCACGACCACTTCCACGCCTACGGGGTCACCGCGGCCGCGGCGCGCAAGCTGCTCGAGTTCCAGCCGCCCGTGGTGCTCCCCGCCGACACCGCGGGGAACCGGCTCGTCCTGCGCGGCCGGATCGAGGCCTACGTCACCGAGCCGAAGCTCTTCCGGCAGCGCGGCGGGCACTCCTACATCAAGGCGTGAGCGAGGTCCGTTCCGTGGTATGGGCCTCCGCATGAAGCTGAAGGAGCTCCTCTACGTCCTCGGGGCCAGGCCCCGCACCCGCGAGTACGGATCCGCCGTCCGGGAGTTCACGCTGCCCCGCGACGGGCCGGTCCGGTACGCGCAGTGGCTCCACCCCCTCGAGACGCCGAAGACGGTGGAACAGTCGGCCGTGGACGCGCTCCGCGGGTTCCTCCGGCCGGGCGACGTCGCCGTCGACATCGGGGCGCACAGCGGGGACACGGCGCTCCCCATGGCCCTCGCGGTCGGGCCGAGCGGCTGCGTGCTGGCGTTCGAGCCGAACCCCCACGTCTTCAAGGTGCTGGAGGAGAACGCCCGGCTCAACGAGGGGAAGGCGCGCATCGTGCCGCACCGGTTCGCGGTGACGCCCGAGGACGGCAAGATGGTGTTCGAGTACTCCGACCCCGGCTTCTGCAACGGCGGGTTCCACGAGGACATCAGCGTCTGGAAGCACGGGCACGCCTTCAAGCTCGAGGTGGAGGGCGTGCGGCTCGAGCCCTTCCTGGCGCGGCACCACCCGGACCTGGTCGACCGGATCCGCTACGTGAAGGTGGACGCCGAGGGGTTCGACCGGTCCATCCTCGAGTCGATCCGCGGGCTCATCGCGCGGACCCGGCCGTACCTGCGGGCCGAGGTCTTCAAGAAGCTGGACCTGGAGCAGCGGCGCCACCTGGTCCGCTCCGTCCGGTCCATGGGGTACCGGCTGGAGCGGATGGTCTCCGACGCGGACTACCACGGCGAGGAGGTTCACGAGGGGAACGTCGGCTCGTGGCCGCACTTCGACGTGTTCTGCACCCCCGTGGCCTGAAGCCATGGCGGCGCCGCGCCTGCGCGCCCTGGTGGTGAGCGACTTCGGGCACTTCCTGTCGGCCCGGCCGGAGGCGGAGATCTTCCTCGGGCTCCACCGCGCCGGCGTCGCGGTGGACGCCATGACCGGGGCGGGCAGCGAGTACGCGCGGCGCTTCCGGGAGGCGGGGATGCGGGTGGTGGACTTCCTCGCGCCCCCCGGCATCCGGCGGAGCGCCGTCCGCCGCATCCGCGAGGAGCTGGTCCGCGGAAACCACCAGGTCCTGTTCCTCCTCAACAACGACGCCATCCGGAACGGCGTGTGGGCGGCGGTGGGACTGCCGGTGAAGGTGGTCGCCTATCGCGGCGTGGTCGGGAACGTCCACCCCTGGGACCCCACCGCCTGGCTCAAGATCCTCCATCCGCGCATCGACCGCGTGGTCTGCAACGCCGAGGCGGTGGCCGCCAGCGTCCGGCGGAGCCTGGTCCTGCGCCGGGGCAGGGTCCTCGCCATTCCCCGGGGGCACGACCTCGCCTGGTACGAGGGCGTCCGGCCCGCCGGGCGCGCGGGCCTGGGCGTCCCGGAGGGAGCCTTCGCCGTGGCGGCCATCGCGAACGCCAGGAAGGTGAAGGGGCTGCGATACCTGCTCGAGGCCACCTACCTCGTCCGCCGGCCGATCCACCTGGTCCTCATCGGCAGGGACCTGGACCCTCCGGCCTTCCGCCGGCTCGTCGAGGAGAGCCCCATGCGCGAGCGGATCCACGTCCTCGGGTATCGCGACGACCCGCTCCCGGTGACGGCCGCCTGCGACGCGCTCGTCCTGCCCTCGCTCAGCGAGGGTCACCCCAAGGCGGTGATCGAGGCGATGTGCCTGGGGCGGCCGGTGGTGATCACCGACATTCCCGGCCCGCGGGAGATCGTGGTGGGCGGCGAGGACGGAAGGGTGGTGCCGCCGCGCGACCCCGCCGCGCTGGCCGCCGCGCTCGACGGCCTGGCGGCCGATCCCGACGGGGCGCGGCGGATGGGGGAGTCGGCACGCGAGCGGATCCGAACGAGCTTCCGGCACGAGGACACCGTGCGCGCGTACCGGGCGCTGGTGGAGGAGCTGGCGGGCGAGCCCCGGTGAGGCCCGCGGCTCACGACGCGGAGAGCTTGCGCTCCAGCACCTCGCGGACGGCGGCCGCGTCCGCGGCGCCCTGCGTCTCGCGCATGGCGGCCCCGAGCAGCACGCCGAGGAGCTTCCTCTCCCCGGCGCGGTAGCGGTCGGCCTCCGCCTTGCGCGCGGCGAGCACGCGGCCCACCGCCGCCTCGATGGCGGCGCGGTCCTCGACCTTCTCGAGGCCGAGCGCCTTCATCCGGGCCTCGGGGTCGCCGCCGCCTCGGACGAGGTCGGCGAGCAGCGTCTTGGCCGCCGCGGGCGCCAGGCGCCCGGCGTCCACCAGGGCGACGAACCGGCCGAAGGCGGCGCCGGGGAGGGGGAGGGCGCCGACGGGCCTCTCCCGCGCGAGGCCGAGGAGCTCGTTCAGGAGCCAGCGCGCCACCGACCGGCCCTGGCCGTGCGCCGCCACCGCGGCGTCGAAGTAGTCCGCCACGGCCGGGTCGCCGGCGAGCCGGTCGGCCTCGCCCGGGCCGAGGCCGAGCTCGGCCTGGTAGCGCCGGAAGCGCTCGGCCAGGTCGGGGCGGGAGGCGCGCAGCTCCGCCCGCGCGTCGGTCCGCGTCCGCCGCGCCGCGGGGGGAGCCGCCGGCGCCGCCTCCTTCCGCCTGCGCGCCTCGGGCCTCGGCGCGGCGCGAGCGGCCCAGCCGTCCTTGAGCCCGATGGTCCGGTTCCAGGCCGGCGCCCCGGGGCGCGAGTCGACCGGATCCGCGAAGAACCAGCCCTGGCGCAGGAACTGCCAGAGGCTCCCCGGAGAAGCGTTCGCCAGAGCCGGCTCGATCCGGGCCTCCCGGGCGACCACGAGCGAATCGGGGTTGAGCGCGGCGAGGAAGTC
>DATIUR010000287.1:0-10269 GCA_035466675.1 Anaeromyxobacteraceae bacterium
ACTCCCCGCGGCCGTTCAGCTGGACGACTCTCATGTAGTCGGGCGCAACGAAGTAGAGCGACTTCGTCGGCCGGATGAGAATGGGAAACGCCGTCGAAGACGTCGATGCGAGCGCGCGGCCCGCCTGGCCGGGATCGCGTCTCGCCAGCGTCGAGGGCTCGGAGGGCGCCGCGTCCGCCGCGGTGGGCAGATGACCGAGGATCTCCTCGACTTCCTCGGCGGTGAAGGACACGGGCTCGCGCGAGAGGGCGGGTTCCGAGGCGGCCGCCTCCTGCTCGGGCTGTCGCGCGCCGCAGGCGAGCGCTCCGGCCCAGGCCATGGCGAGCAGGAACGCGCGCGAGGCACCAACCGAACGGACGAACAGCGGTCGCATTGGGGCCCGTCCCTCCCGCCAGGCGGCTAAGCCCGGCGACTTCGGATTAGACCATGAGGAGTAACGGACCTACGGTGAATACATGTGGGCGTTGCGGCGGCAAGGACCGACATGGCGCCCGGGTGTGCGGAACGGGCAGGTACGCCCCATTCCTCGACCGCCCTACCGTTCGCCGCGCGAGAGAGCGCGTCGCCCCCCGGCCGCCGCTCCCTCGCCGCGCCGCCGGACCTCTCCGCCCCTCGCCTCCCAGCCCGCGAAGCGCCGGTAGCCGCCCAGCTCGAACGCGATCAGCTCGGAGAGCACGCGCGCCGGGCCCACCCGGATCCGGGCGTAGTGCGGGGTCCGGCCCTCGAGCCAGGCGTTCAGGCCCGCGGCCATCTCGCTGAGCGAGGTCTGGTTCCGCACGATCACCTCGGCCAGCCGCCGGGTCGACTCGAGCGCGACCTCCGCCACCGATCCGGAGCGGGGAGCGCGCCCGTCCGACGGCACCAGCGGGAGGAGGCGGGGGCGCTTCAGGCAGCCGAGGCGCGTGGTGCGGCGCAGGTCGAGCCCGGGCACGGCCAGCACCCGGAGCAGCCGCTCGATCCGGCGCCAGGCCTCGGGAGGGAGCGGATCGGTGAGGGACCAGTCGGTGGGGACGGCCGCCAGCGCCGCGTCGGCGGAGTCCCGGGCGTCGGGCGCGAGCATGGCGTCCACCTGCCTCGGGGCGAACGCCTCGCCCACCAGGGAGGGCGCGCCCACGTCCCCGGCGGCCAGCCGGTTCGGCCAGGTCGGGTCGACCCGGGCCCGCGTCGCCCCGTACGACTCGAAGGCGATCCAGCCCTGGACCGCCTCGGGCGATCCCCCGTAGACGGCCCGCAGCTTGTCGACGCCGTCGCGGATGACGAGGTCGTCGCGGCGCGGCAGTCCGGGCAGCCGCCCGGGAACGAGGACCAGCATGGAGCCCGCGTCGCGCATGGTTCAGGGCAGGAGCCTCAGCGAGGCGAAGAAGCCGCTCGCCTCCGCGGCGGCCGCCGCCCCCTGGCCGAGCACGATGAGCTGGATCATGCGCTTCTTCCCGTAGACCACGCGGATGGCCACCTGCGCCCCCTGTGCCGTGTCGACGACGAAGTCGCGGCCCACGCCGCCCGCCACCTGGGCCGGCGCGTCGCGGACGAGCTTGCCGCCGAACTTCTCGGCCAGCTGGGGACCCATGCCGGCGATCTCCGCGCCCGGGTCGCCCACCTGTCCCTCCGGCACGGCGCCGAGATCCATGGCGATGATCATGTAGACGGGGCCGCCCTGCCCCTCGGAGACGGTGAAGATCCGCATCTCCATCGGACCGACCCGGGTGGCGGACTCCTCGGGCCGGGCCGGGAGCCTCACCGCCAGGCCGGCTTCCGCCGAGGAGAACTCGACCCAGGGCGCGCCCGCCCGCGGCGACGCGGCCGCCGGGGGCTGCGGCCCCGGACCGGCGGCCGGGACGTTCGGGAAGGCCAGGACGGCCAGGACGGCCACCGGGAGCGCGGCGCGCGGCATGGTTCGGGTCTCCGAAAGCGCCTAGCTTCCCACGCCCGGGCGCCCCCGGGAAGTGCGCCGGCTCGCTCCCCTGCCGCGGCCCGCCGCGGCGCGGCGCGGGGTCCGGGCCCGAAGCACCTCGGCGGGAACCGCCCGGACCATCTCCACCATGGCGGGCCGGAAGCCGAGCGAGGCGAAGAGGCGCCGGGCCCGCAGGTTCCGCTCCGCCACCTGGATGGCGACCATCTGCGCGCCCTTCTCGCCGAGCCGGCGCACCAGCTCGTCGAGCAGCCGGCGGCCCAGCCCGGCGCCGCGCGATCGCGCCTCCACGACCAGGTCCACGCCCACGCCGCAGGCCTCGCGCAGGGTGTTCCAGTCGCGCCCCTCCAGCCGACCGTAGGCGTACCCCACGATGCGGCCCCGGCGCACCGCCGCCAGCACCACCGCCCGCGGGTTCGAGACCTCCTTGCCGAGCCACCAGGCGTAGCCCGGCTCGAGCGGCTCGGGAGCCATGAAGCGCTCCGGGTCCATCCGGTGGTGAGAGCGCGCCAGTCCGGAGCCTAGGCGGGCCAGGGCCGGGGCGTCCGCCTCCCCGGCCGGCCGGATCACCACCTCCTCGCGGGTCGGCGCTCGGCGGGTGGGGGCAGTGCGCGCCATGGGACGGGCAGTCTACCCTCCGGCCGGACGCTTGACCCGGACCCACCCGGGGCAGATCGTTTCCGCCGCGCCGCGCGTTCCACCGACTCGAACCCCGGAGGAGGACGCCCATGCCCGCCACGACGCTCGCCGCGCTCGCCGCCGTGCTGCTTGCCCAGGCCCCCGGATCACCGCGCGACGCGCCGCGCGTGATCCGCGTCTCCGGCCAGGGGCGCGCCTTCGCCGCCCCCGACGTGTCGAGGGTGATCCTCGGGGTGGAGGTGGACGCCGTCTCGCTCGCCCGGGCCACCGCCGACGCCACCGCCAGGATGAAGGGTGTGCTGGCCGCGCTCGAGAAGGCGGGGGTCGCGGCGAAGGACGTCCAGACCGTCCGCTACGACGTCGACGTGAAGCGCAAGGTCGAGAAGGTCTCCGGTCCCGGCGAGCCTTCCGGGTACCGCGTCTCGAACCGGGTCCGGGTCACGGTCCGCGACATGGCCAGGGTGGGCGCGATCCTGGACCAGGCGGTCGCGGCCGGTGCGAACGACGTGGGGGGCCTGTCGTTCGACAAGGAGGACGCCTCCGGCGAGCGGGCCCGCGCGCTGGAGGCGGCCGTCGCCGACGCGCGCGCGAAGGCAGCGACGATCGCGAAGGCGGCGGGGGTCGCGCTCGGCGAGGTGCTTTCGCTCTCCGAGTCGACGCCGGGCGCGATCCCGGTCCGCGTCGAGGGGTTCGACTACCGCGCGCGGGCCAGCGTCCCCGTCGCCACCGGCCAGCTCGAGATTCCCGCCTCCGTAGACGTGACCTTCGCCCTGCGGTGACCCCTGGATTACCCTCTCCCCGCGGAGCGGGCGGAGCGGAGAGAGGGGGGTGCGGTACGGTCCCGGCCGCCGGAAGCGGCTCGGCCGGCCTCGGGCCGGCCTCGCCCACCTCACATCATCCCGGGCTTCCCCTTCTTCCACCGCTCGTACTCGGTGGTGAGCAGGTCCACGTGCTCGCGCTCCTCCGCGGCCAGCTCCCGGTAGAGCTGCTTCTCCGGCGAGCCCTCCTCGGCCTGCTCCGTCTTCTCGGTGAAGAACTTCACCGCCCGCTGCTCGAAGCCGATGGCGATCCGGAAGAGGTTGCCCGGATCGTCCGGCCGGCTCTCCAGGCCCGCGAAGACCGCGGCCCGCTCGACCTTGAAGCCCTCGTCCGAGCGGGGCGGATCGGTGTGGTAGCGGCGCGAGAGGGTGGCCATGTGCTCCTTCTCCATCTCGGCGAACTTGCCGAAGAGCTCCCGCAGGGCCGGGTCCTTCGCCTCCTTCGAGGCCTTCCCGTAGAAGGCCATTCCGCCCAGCTCGATCTCGAAGGCGATGCGGATGGCGTCGAGCGCGCGCGCCTCCTCCACCTTGCGCGGGTCGAGGACCGCGAGCTTGCCGCCGCAGGCCGGGCACATGCCGTACGGGAAGGCGAAGCCCTCGCTCACCTTGGCGCAGCTCTCGCAGCGCCACTGGAGCGCGGCGCCGGCGCAGCAGACGTAGGACTCCTCGCCCTCGATGGGGCGGTGGCACTTGGGGCAGACCATGCCCTTCTCCTCCCGCTCGCCGTGGTCGCCGCGCTCGATGGCCGCCTGGATGGCGGCGGCCCCCTTGCCGTCGGACGGGACGGGCGGCTCGAACCTGGCCACGTCCTCCTTGGTGATGGGCCACTTCTTGCCCGCCTGGAGGTAGGTCGCGATGGCCCTCGCCGCGCGGCGGCCGGCGCCCATGGCCAGGATCACCGTGGCGCCGCCGGTCACGATGTCGCCGCCCGCGAAGACGCCGGGCAGGTTCGTGGCCTGGGTCGAGTCGGGCTTGCCGTCGTCGGCCGCGATGTTCCCCCACTTGTTGAGGCCGAGGCCGGGGGTGGACTGGGTGACGATGGGGTTCGCCTTGGTGCCGAGCGCGTAGATGACCGTGTCGCACTCGAGGTCCTTGAAGACGCCGGTGGGCACGGGCTTGCGGCGCCCCTTCTCGTCCGGGTCGCCCAGCTTCATCTCCTCGACCTTCATGCCCTTCACGTTGCCGTCGCCGTCCACGTAGATCTCGACCGGGGCGTGCAGGAAGAAGAACTCGATCCCCTCCTCCTTGGCGTGCCGGATCTCCTCCACCCGGGCGGGCGCCTCCGCCTCGGTGCGGCGGTAGACGCAGCGGACCAGCGGGGCGCCGAGCCGCTTCGAGACGCGCAGGCAGTCCATGGCGGTGTTGCCCGCGCCGATGACCACCACGCTCTTCCCCAGGCTGATGGGGGTGTCGAGGAACGGGAACTTGTCGCCGCCCATCAGGTTCACGCGGGTGAGGAACTCGTTGGCGCTGTAGACCTGGCCGGCGAACTCGCCCGGGATCCCGAGGAAGGTGGGCGCGCCCGCGCCGACGCCGAGGAAGACCGCGTCGTACCCCTTCTCCTTCATGAGCTGCGGGACCGTGAAGGTCTTGCCGATGACCTTGTTGGTCTCGATCTTCACGCCCATGTCGGTGAGCCCCTTCACCTCGCGGTCGATGATCTCCCGCGGGAGGCGGAAGGAGGGGATGCCGTACTTGAGCACGCCCCCCACCACGTGCAGGGCCTCGTAGATGGTGACGTCGCAGCCGTACTTGGCGAGGTCGGCGGCGGCGGCCAGGCCCGCCGAGCCCGAGCCGCAGATGGCCACCGCGCCGAGCTTGCGGTCGAACCTCGGCGGCGAGACCGGCTTCGCCTTCGCGTTGTCGCCGACGAACCGCTCCAGGCGGCCGATGGCGACCGGCTCCACCTTCGCCTTGATCACGCACTGCGCCTCGCACTGCGACTCCTGCGGGCAGACGCGGCCGCAGATCGAGGGGAAGGCGTTCGCCTCGCGGATCGCCTCGAGCGCGCCGTCCAGGTCGCGCACCACCAGGTGGCGGATGAAGCGCGGGATGTCGATGGCGACCGGGCAGCCGGAGATGCAGGTGGGCTTCACGCACTGGATGCAGCGCTCCGCCTCGTTCAGGGCGTCCTCGAGCGAGAACCCGAGGTTCACCTCCTTGAAGTTGCGCGACCGCTCCAGCGCGTCGCGCTCCGGCATGTGCGTCTGCTTGGGCGGGAGCTCCTTGATCTTCTTGTAGTTCTTCTTCTGCTCCTCGAAGAGCTGCTTCTCCAGGTTGCAGACGTGGGCGTAGTCCTCGGTGGCCCTCGTCTCCTGGCTCTTGAACCGCTTCTGGCGGGAGAGCAGCTCCTTGAAGTCCACCCTGTGACCGTCGAAGTCCGGCCCCTCCACGCAGGCGAACTTGACCTGGCCGTCCACCGTGACGCGGCAGGAGCCGCACATGCCGGTGCCGTCCACCATGATGGAGTTGAGCGACACCATCGTCTTCACGCCGAACGGGCGGGTGGTCTCGACGCAGGCGGCCATCATCGGCAGGGGCCCGATGGCCACCACCATGTCGGGCTTCTGCTTCTCCAGGAGCTCCTTCAGCGCCACGGTGACGAAGCCGGGCTTCCCGTAGCTGCCGTCGTCGGTGCAGACCACGAGATCGTCGCTGTACCTCCTGAACTTGTCCTCCCAGAACATGAGGTTCTTCGAGCGGAAGCCGATCACGCTGGTGGTGCGGTTCCCCGCCTCCTTGAAGGCGCGCAGCTGGGGGTAGACCGGGGCCACGCCCAGCCCGCCCCCCACCAGCACCACGTGGCCGACCTTCTCCACGTGCTGCGGGAGCCCGAGCGGGCCGACGAAATCCGCGAAGGAGTCGCCCTGCTTGTAGCGGTCCCGCATCTCGGAGGTGGTCTTCCCGAGCGACTGGATCACCATGGTGATGGTGCCCTTGCGGCGGTCGAAGTCGGCCACCGTGAGCGGGATGCGCTCGGACCCCTCGTGAAGGCGGAGCATCACGAAGTGGCCGGGCTCGGCCGCCCTGGCGACGTCGGGTGCCTCGACCTCCCACAGGAACGTGGTGTCGGAAAAGCCTTCGCGGCGGAGGATCTTGTACATGGGACTGCGGACCTCGCTCGGGTGTGGAAGGGTGGTGGGAAACCCGCGTGGTACCAGCCGGGGGCTCGCCCGTCAATAGGCAGATCCCCCCGGATCCCCTGGGAAATCTGGCCCGCACCGGTCCAGTTTGGGTGACCCCCGAAAAGGGGGTTCCGGCAGCGCCGGCGAGCCCTCGTCAGCCGCCCTTGGGCCGCTCGCGGGACATGGCCGAGGCGAGCGCCCTCGCGATCTCGGCGTCGCCGGGCGAGAGGGCCAGCGCCTGCTGGAGGGCGAACTGGGCGGGCGCGAAGCGGCCCTCCTCCAGGTCCTTGAGCGCCTTCTCGTAGAGCGCCTGCGCCCCGGGCGTCCGCCACCGACCGGGCTCGGCGAGCCGGGGCGGCGGCCGCCCCGCCGCCGGTGCGGCCGGCGCCGCCCGTCCCGGCGGCGGCGAGGGCGACGGCGACGACCCCAGCGACTCGAGCGCCAGGGAGGCCTCCGCCTGCTGCAGGATGGGGCGCCAGGCCTCGGCGTGCGCGGCGGCGCCGCGGTCGAGCGTCACCGCGTGGCGGGTGAGGAGCGAGAAGAGCGCGTACTGCGCGGAGGGCCAGCGGTCCCGGAAGGACGTGCGCAGCGAGCCCGCCGTGGCCCCGGCGGCCACGTGGCGGAGGATCTCCACCTCCTCGGCGGTGAAGTCGATGACGTGGCGCGGCGGCGGACCCAGGTACAGCGTGGCGTCCGACCGGATGCGGTCCGGGACGCCGCGGCGCGGGGCGAGGCTGGGATCGGCCGCGAGGAGGGCCTCGAACCAGCGCCCCGCGGAGCGCTGGCCGCCCTTCTCGAAGGCGATCCCCACCCGGAAGGGCGAGCTGAGCGTGCACCAGGCCACGCGTCCCTGGACGGCCAGCGGTTCGGGGAGGGAGGGGCAGGAGAGCTCCACCGAGATGGCCGCGTCCACCGGGAGCGCGCGAGGGGTCACCACCTGGCAACCGTGCGCGCTCACGTCCTCCGTGTCCGCCTCCAGGCGCGCGCCGTCGGAGAAGCCGAGCTTCGCCCGGCACCGGGCCGGAGCGCGCGCCGATCGGCGCGGGTTCTGGATGTACTCCATGGCGCCTCCACCGCGAATGCTACCCCCGGGGTGCCGGACGGGCCAGCGCGGATCCGCCCGCGGCCCCCGCATGGCCCGTTGCGCCGCCCCGCCTTCGCGCGAACGATGGCGGGCGGAGGCGCCACATGACCGACCCGGCACCCGCGCGCATCGCCGTCCCGTTCCCCGACGGGGAGCGGCCCCACCTCACCCTCGCCCTGGGAGCCTGCCGGCTCGAGATCGTGCCCGGGGACGGGCCGTCCCTGCTGGAGGGGACCTACGACGACCCCTCCGGCGCCCTCCCCTGGTCGGTGAAGCGCGAGGGCGACGAGGTGCGCCTCTCGCAGGGCGTGGCGGTCCTCTCCACCATCGGCCTGCTCTCCCGCGGCCTGCCCAGGTTCTCGCTGGCGCTGGGGCGGTCCCGGCCCTTTCTCCTCTCGGTGAACGGCGGCGGGAGCGACGTCCACCTCGACCTGGGCGGGGTACCGCTCCGGGGCCTCTCCGTCCGCCAGGGAGCGGGGCGCTTCCGGTGCGACTTCTCCGCCCCGAACCCCGCCGAGATGGACCTGCTCGAGGTGGAGGGGGGCGCCCTGGCGGTGGAGATGCGGAACCTCGCCAACGCGCGGTTCTCCCGGATGCGGATCGAGGGCGGGGCGGCCAGCTGGGACCTCGACTTCGGCGGGACGCTCCTGCGCGACGCCGAGGTGCAGGTCAACGCCGGCATGTCGGCGGTGCGGATCTCGGTGCCCGCGACCACCGCGGCGAAGGTGTTCCCCGAGCCGGTTCTGGGGGCCTTCGAGGTGGGCGACGGCTTCGCCAAGCGCGAGGGCGCCTTCTGCACCGAGCCGGCCGCCGGCGGGGCGACGCCGGTCCTCTCCCTCCGCGCCAACGTGACGCTCGGGTCGCTCCGCATCGCCGTCGCCGGCCCCTGATCCGGGCCGCGTCGGCGGGGCTTGCCCATCCCCCCCGGCCGTGCTGTCCTGCCGGAGGGGGGAGACGCCATGCCCGTGGAGTGGACGCCCGAGCTGACCGTGAACGACGAGCTGCTCGACCGCCACCACGTCGAGATGTTCCGCGCCCTCGGGGCGGCGGCGGGAGCGGTGGGGGAAGGGCGCGAGGTCGAGGCGCGGGAGGCCGTGGCCCGATTCGCCGACACCTTCGTCGAGCACGTGGCGGTGGAAGAGGGGCTCATGGAGGAGACGCTCTGGCCCGAGCGCGACCGCCACCGGGCCGCGCACGAGCTCTTCGGCGCCGACCTCCTCCTCATGCGCGCGGAGCTCGAGCAGTCGGGGCCCACGCCGGCGGTGACCGAATGGGTGACGTCGCGCGCTCCGGAGTGGCTGCGCTTCCACATCCGGACGAACGACGCCCCCTTCGCCGCGTACCTCGCGCGCCGGCGGATGGCGTCGTCGGGCCCCGCCGCGCGCCGCGAGATCAAGCGTCATTAGAAGAGACCGCCGGAGCCCGGCGGTGTGGTCGCGGGTGGTCGTGCCGGGCGGCGTGTGCGCCCCTCGCCCTTGGAATCCCCGCCGCCGGGCCGTGTACGCTCGCTGCGACGGAGGAACGCCATGGTCATGGCCACGCCCGCCGCATCCGCCTCTCCCCGCCGCGTCGCCGCGGGGAACCCCGCGCCGCTGGTCCTCGCGGGAGGCCTCGCCACCACCGCGCTCGCCCTGGCCGGCGTCTGGGCCCTCTCGCGCTACGCCGAGACGAACGTGATGGGCTGGTACGCGAACTACGTCCTGCCCGTGGGCGCGATCCTGGTCGGCCTGGTCGCCTCGAGCGGCTTCGGGATCGGCTCCTGGCTCGGCGGCGCCCGCATCACCGGGGGCCTGCTCGCCGCGGTGGCGGTGGCGCTGCTGGCCGGGTACTGGGCGGCCCAGCTCCTCGAGTTCCACCTGCTCTTCCCCGAGGGGGCGAGCTTCGAGGACGGAACGCCCGCCGGCTTCCTCGACTGGTACGACGCGGTGACGCGATCCTTCGCCTGGGAGGACCACGGGAAGGCCGGGGCGCCGCTCGGCGCCTTCGGCTACGCGCTGCGCGCCGGCGAGATGCTCGGGTTCGCGGGCGGCGGCCTCGTCGCCCCGGCCCTGCTCCGCAAGGCCCCCTACTGCTCCGCCTGCCGCGTCTACATGCGCTCTCCGCTGGTGGCGCTCCTGCCGGCCGGGATCGCGCCCAAGCGGGTGTCGAAGCGCAACGTGGACGAGCTGGCCGCGCGCGAGACGCAGGCCCGGGAGGCCTACGAGCGGGCCCTGGTGGGCCTCGAGCGCCTCCTCGCGGCGGGGCGCGCCGGGGATCCCGCCGCATTCGCCGCCGCGGCCGCGGAGGAGGGACCCCTGGCGTCGCGCAGCGCCGCGGAGAAGCTCTCCGCCCGGGTCCACCTCCAGGCCGTTCACTGCCGCCGCTGCGGCGCCGGGGAGCTCCGGGCGCAGCTCGTGACCGGCCAGGGGAGCCAGATCCGGTTCGCGCCGCTCGCCTCCCAGCCGCTCGAGCAGGGCGTGGCGCCGCGGCTCGCCTCGCGGCGGTAGCCTCCCGTCCTTCCCCTACCCCCGCACCGCGCGCGGGCCGCCCAGCAGGCGCGCCGGCAGGCGGAGGATCGCCTCGAGGAGCCGGAAGACGCCGTCCACGGCGATCCCGAGGATCCGGAACGGCAGGAGGAGAAGCCAGACCAGGGGGTAGAGGACGAGCGCGAGGAGCGCCAGAGGCCAGCACAGGACGAGCAGCACCATCCAGAGC
>DATIUR010000288.1:0-8862 GCA_035466675.1 Anaeromyxobacteraceae bacterium
CGGGCCGGCGCCCTTCCATGATCTCCGCCCGGACCACGTCCCCCGGGGCCCCCCGGAGGATGCGGGCGAGCTGGGTCGAGACGACGAGCCCGTCCGCGGGCGGCGGCCGGGCTCTCCCGTCCACGCCCACGATCCGCTGCAGGTCGGCGCCGGGCGGCACGCCGGTCAGCGCGGTCCGGTAGGAGCGGTGCCCGCTGCGCAGGGTGACCGCCACGGATCGGAAGGGCTCCACGGCGAGCACCCCCGGGATCGTCCGCAGCTCCTGGGCGGCGGCGTGCGAGGCCGGCTCCGTGAACGTCACCGTGGCGTCCTGGCGCTGGGCCCGGCCGAAGGTGAGGTCCACCATGAAGTCCAGCCCGTCCATCGAGAAGTTGCCGACCACCAGCACCGCCACCGCGGTGGCGAGGCCGAACGTGGAGAGGAGGGCGCGCAGCGGGCGCCGGGCCAGGTTGCGCAGCGCCATCCGACCCTCCGGCGAGAGGAGCCGCGCCAGGCCGAGCCGCTCCGGGAGCGAGGGGCGGAAGGAGGCCGGGGGCTCGGGGCGCATCGCCTCCGCCGGGGGCAGCCGCGCGGCCCGCCGGACCGCTCCGGCCGCGCCCAGCAGGGCCGCCGCCAGCGCGAGCGCCGCCGCCAGCACCATGATGTCCGGGGCCGGCGCGTAGACGAGCTCGGGGAACCGGTAGAAGTCCTGGTAGTCGCGTGCCAGCCCCCTTCCCATGAGGTCGCCGAGCGCGGCGCCCGCCGCCGCTCCCCCCAGGGCGATCAGGGCCACCATCCGGGCGTAGTGGCCCGCCACGTCCGCGCCCCGGTAGCCGAGCGCCTTCAGCATCCCGATCTGCGGGCGCTCCGCCGCCACCACCCGCGAGGTGGCCACCGCCAGGATGTAGGCGGCCACCGCCAGGAAGACCGCCGGGATGGCGATGGCGGTGACGCGGAGCTGGGACTGCTCGTCCTCCACGAAGCGGGCGGAGAGCAGCTCGCGGCGCCCGTAGGCCCCGAGGCCGCCGAAGGGGGCGAGCAGCTCGTCCACGCGGGCGATCGTCTCCGCCTGGCTCGCGCCGCGGGCGAGCCGGACGGCCACGTCGTTGAAGGCGCCCTCCATGTCGAAGGCGGCCTCCAGGGCCTCCCGGCTCGCCCAGGCGATC
Source organism: Anaeromyxobacteraceae bacterium (assembly GCA_035466675.1). Taxonomy (GTDB): domain Bacteria; phylum Myxococcota; class Myxococcia; order Myxococcales; family Anaeromyxobacteraceae; genus Anaeromyxobacter. The sequence continues at coordinate 1,146 of DATIUR010000288.1, forward strand.
CCGAAGTGCCGGTCGTCCGGGAGGAACCCGCCCGGCGGCACGGCGATGACCCACTCCGGGGAGAGGACGATCCCCACGATCCGCAGGCGCTCCCACCGGCCGTTCACCACGAGCGCCAGAGCGTCGCCCGGGCCGAGGCCGTTCGCGAGGGCGAAGCCCTCCGAGACGAGCGCCTCGCTCCGGGCGCCGGGGGCGAGGTCGCGCCCTCTCCTCAGGTGGACGCCGGCCCGGCGCTCGCCCGGGTCGCGCGAGACGAGGCGCACGGTGGTGGGCTCGGCGGCGTCCGGCCGGTCCACGTTGGCGGCGCCGACGATCCGGGCGTCCACCTCCGTCACCCCCGGGAGCGCGGCGATCCGGTCGGCCACGTGGCGCGGCACCCGGCGGCCGGAGGCGAAGACGTCGCCGAGCCGCTGGGCCGCGTAGAAGGAGTCGGCCATGTCGCGCATGGCCCGCTCGGTGGCGAGGAAGCTCACGAAGACCGCCACGGCGCAAGCGACGAGCACGCCCACGGCCACGGCCTGGCCGCGCATCCGCCACAGGTCCCGCAGGAGCTTGCGATCGAGCGCCCTCACCAGGCCAGCTCCTCCGCCCCGATCTTCCGCTCGTTCCTCTCGACGCCGGCGATGCGCCCGCCGGAGAGCCGCACCACCCGGTCGGCCATCCCGGCGATGGCCACGTTGTGCGTGATCACCACCACGGTGGTGCCGAGCTCCCGGTTCACCCGGGCCAGCGTGTCGAGCACGATCCGCCCGGTGGCGACGTCGAGCGCCCCGGTGGGCTCGTCGCACAGGAGCACGTCCGGCCGCTTCACCACCGCCCGGGCGATGGCCACCCGTTGCTGCTCGCCCCCCGACATCTGGGCCGGGAAGTGGTCCATCCGGTCGGCGAGCCCGACGGTGGCGAGGGCGTCCTCGGGGGCGAGCGGGTTCTCGGAGATCTCCGCGGCCAGGGCCACGTTCTCGCGGGCGGTGAGGCTCGGGACCAGGTTGTAGAACTGGAACACGAAGCCGACGTGCTCCCGCCGGTAGCGGGTGAGGTGCGCGTCGTCGGCGACCGTGAGGTCGTGGTCGCGCCAGCGGACCGTGCCGGCGGTGGCCGCGTCGAGCCCCCCGAGGATGTTGAGCAGCGTGGACTTTCCCGAGCCGGACGGCCCGAGCAGCACCACGAACTCGCCTTCGTGCAGGTCGAGGTCGAGCCCGCGCAGGGCGTGCACCTCCACCTCGCCCATCCGGTAGACCTTGGACAGGCCGCGCGCCTCGAAGACCAGGGGACGTTCACCGGCCGGCACGACAGGATCGTACGCCCGCGCCGCGCGGCACCGGCGCGCCCGGCGGGGGTGCGCCGGGGGGCGCAGGCGGGGCGAGACCGCGTCGCGGCGTGAGCGACGGCCCGGGACCGGCTAGTCTGTCTCCCGGTGGCCGAGACCTCACCGGAGCGCCCCGCCCCGGCCGGGCGCGCAGAGTTGCTCGTCGGCGTGCCGGCCGAGCCGGACCGGCTGGCGGCGGCCGACGCGGCGCTCGCCGTCGAGGCCCTCCTCAGGGAGGCCTTCCCGTCCTTCGCGGCGCGGGCGGTGGTGGTCACGGACGACCCCCAGGGCGCTTCGCCTCCGGGCGGCCTGCCTCCGCCCGCGCCCGGCGGCGCGCCCGCCGCGGTCTACACCGGCGGGCGCCTCGGGCCGGACACCGCGCTCCCGACGCTCCTCGAGGCGGCCCTCGCCCACGACGCCGCCGCCTGCGCCCTGGTCGAGGCCGGGCCCCGCGAGCCCGGCGCGGAGTGGGTGCGTCTCCTCTTCGGGCCGGTGGTGGAGGGCGGATTCGACCTGGTCTGCCCGGCCTACCGGCGCGGCCGGCTGGAGGGCCTGCTCGCCACCGGCCTCGCCGCGCCGCTCACCCGGGCGCTCTTCGGGGCGCGCCTGCGCCAGCCGCTCGGCCGCGAGATCGCGCTGTCGCGCCGGGCCGCCGAGCAGGTCCTGCTCGAGCAGGGCGGGCGGCCCGACTCCGCGCAGGCCGCCGCCGACCTGTGGGTGATCACCAAGGCGCTGGCGCGCGAGGCGCGCGTCTGCGAGTCCTTCCTGGGCGTGCGGCCGCCGCCCGCCGGGCCGCAGCCGGACGTCGCGCACGCGCTGGCCCGCGTGCTGCGCACCCTCTTCCAGGAGATGGACGCCCTCGCCCCGCGCTGGCAGCGCGTGCGCGGCTCCGCGCCGGTGGCCACCTTCGGCGATCCCGGCTTCCCGGACGAGCCCGCCACGCCGCCGGCGGTCGGGCCGCTCGTGTCCGCCTTCGCGCAGGGCTGGCGCGACCTGCGGCCCCTGTGGGCCATGGTCCTGCCGCCCCAGACCCTGCTCGGGCTGCAGCGGCTCCGGACCGACCCTCCCGAGGCCTTCCGTCTGGGCGACGAGACCTGGGCCCGCGTCGTGTACGACTTCGCGGTGGCGTGGCATCACAAGGTGATGGACCGGGGCCAGCTCCTCCTCTCCATGACCCCGCTCTACATGGGATGGGCCGCCGGCTGGGCGAGCGAGATCTTCGCGCTCGACCCTTCGGCCGCCGACGCCCGCGTGGACCGGCTCGGCCAGGCCTTCGAGGCGGAGAAGCGTTACCTGATCTCTCGCTGGCGCTGGCCGGACCGCTTCAGCCCCTAGGAGGCCGTCATGTGGCGACAGATGCAGGAGACCCTGGCGCTGGCGTTCGAGCGAGCCTGGACCACCGTCCTCTCGGTGCTCCCGGGCTTTCTCGCCATGCTGCTCGTGCTGCTCGTGGCCGTGGCCGTGGCGCTCGCCACGCGCTGGGGGCTGCGCCGGAGCCTCGCCCGGATCGGCTTCGACGATCGCGCCCGCGCCTGGGGCTTCCCCCCGGCCCAGGACGGCGCCCCCGGCGGCGCCCCCTCCGGCCTGGTGGCTCGCGGCGCCTTCTGGCTGATCCTGCTGCTCGGCCTGGGGCTGGCCCTCGACGTCCACGGCGCCACCACCACGAGCGAGCTGGGCCGGGCCCTGCTCCACTTCCTGCCGCGCCTGGCGCTGGCCTTCGTCGTCTTCCTGGTGGGCCTCGCCGCCTCGCGCTTCCTGGAGCGGAGCGTGCTCATCAGCGCGGTGAACATGCAGATCCGCCAGGCCCGCCTGCTCTCGGTGGGGGCGAAGTGGGTCGTGCTGGTGCTCGCCGCCGCGGTGGCCCTCGAGCACGTCGGCGTGGGCGGCCTGCTCGTCACCATCGCGTTCTCGATCGTGCTGGGCGGGATCGTGCTCGCCCTGGCGCTGGCGGTGGGGCTCGGCTCCCGCGAGGCGGTGAGCAAGGCCATCGAGAAGAAGCTCCAGGAGCGGGACCGGACCCCCGTGCCGGAGGAGCGCCCCATCCAGCACCTCTGAGCGGCCGGCCATGGCGCGCGACCGGCGGAGCGGGATCCTCCTCCACCCCACCTCGCTGCCGGGGCCGCACGGCGTGGGCGACCTCGGACCGGCGGCCCACCGGTTCGTGGGCTGGCTGGCGGCGGCCGGGCAGCGCCTGTGGCAGGTCCTCCCGCTCGGCCCCACCGGCTTCGGCGACTCTCCCTACCAGGCGCTCGGCTCGCTGGCCGGCAACCCGCTGCTCGTCTCCCTCGAGGTGCTCCGCGACGAGGGATGGCTGGCCGAGGGCGACCTGGCCGGCGCCCCGGCGGGCGATCCCGCGCAGGCGAGCTACGAGCGCGCCGGTCCCTGGAAGCGGGCGCGGCTCCTCCGCGCCGCGGAGCGGTTCCGCAGCCAGGCGTCCCCGTCCGCGCGGGCCGACCTCGAGGCCTTCCGGGGCCGGGAGGCGGGCTGGCTCGACGACTTCGCGCTCTTCGCGGCGCTGAAGGAGGCGCACGGCGGCGCGCCCTGGACGCGCTGGCCGGAGCCGCTCGCGCGCCGCCACCCGCGGGCCCTGGCCGAGGCGCGCGCCCTCCACGCCGCCGCCGTCGAGGGGGAGGTCTTCGCCCAGTGGTGCTTCTTCCGCCAGTGGGAGGCGCTCCGGGCCCGCTGCCGCGAGGCCGGGGTGGCGCTCCTGGGCGACCTGCCCATCTACGTGGCGCACGACTCGGTCGAGGTCTGGACGCGGCCCGACCGGTTCCGTCTCGGCGCGCGGGGCGAGCCCGCCTTCTCCGCCGGCGTCCCGCCCGACTACTTCAGCGCCACCGGCCAGCTCTGGGGGAACCCGCTCTACGACTGGGAGGCCCTGGCCCGCGAGGAGCACCGGTTCTGGATCGAGCGCGTGCGCGGGACGCTCGACCTGGTGGACCGGGTCCGCCTCGACCACTTCCGCGGCTTCGAGGCGTTCTGGGAGGTGCCGGGCGGGGCGACCGACGCCCGCGCCGGCCGCTGGGTGGAAGGGCCGGGGGCGAGCCTGTTCGAGGCGCTCGTCGGCGCGCTCGGGCCGCTCCCCTTCGTGGCCGAGAACCTCGGCGTCATCACGCCCGAGGTGGAGGCGCTGCGCCACCGCTTCGGCTTCCCCGGGATGGCCGTGCTCCAGTTCGCCTTCGGGAACGACCCGCAGGCCCCGAGCTTCCAGCCGCACAACTACGAGCGCGACACCGTCGCCTACACCGGCACGCACGACAACGACACGGTGGTGGGCTGGTGGGAGGGTGGCACGGGGACGAGCGTGCGGACCGAGGAGGACGTGGCCCGGGAGAAGGCGCGCGCCCGGGCCTACCTCGCCACCGACGGGCGCGAGATGCACTGGGTCATGATCCGGGCCGTGCTCGCCTCGGTGGCCGACACGGCGGTGGTGCCGCTCCAGGACGTGCTCGGGCTCGGGAGCGAGGCGCGCCTCAACCGGCCCTCCACGCTGGGCGGGAACTGGCGCTGGCGCGTGCGCGAGGAAGCGCTCGGGCCCGGCCCGGCGGAGCGGCTGCGCGCGCTCTCCGCCCTGTACGGGCGCGCCTGAGCGGGAGGCGCGGGCCATGACCGTCCCCCTCGCGCTCGCCCTCGCCGCCGCGCTCGGGACCGGGCCCCCGGGCGCGGGCGACCGGTCGGTCTACCGGATCGACCCCGCCGTGGACGGAGCGATCCTGGCGGCCTCCTCGCTCGCCATCGCCCTCCCCTGGCTGCTCGAGGACCGGATCATCGACCTCCGCTGCCCCTGCGACCGGTCGGAGGTGCCGCGCTGGGAGCGGTTCGCCATCGGCCTCGAGAGCCCCGCCGCCGACTTCGCCTCGAACGCCACGGTGGCGCTCTCGGCCCTCTTGCCCCCCGCGGTCGGCCTCCTCCACCTCGGGTGGAGCCGCGCATGGGTCGAGGACCTGGTCGTCTTCGCCGAGGCGCTCGCCGTGAACGGCGCCCTGGTCACCGCCGTCAAGTACGCCGTGCAGCGCCCCATCCCGCTCGCCTACGCGGGCGACCCGGCCTGGGTCCGCGAGCCGGGCTCCTACCGCGCCTTCTACTCCGGGCACGTCTCGACCGCCGTGGCCGCGCTCACGGCCGCGGCCTGGACGGCGCGGCTGCGGCGCGGCGAGGAGGTCTGGCCCTGGCTCGCCGTCGCCGCCGTCGGGGTGAGCGTGGCCGTGGAGCGGGTGGCCGGCGGGCACCACTTCCCGAGCGACGTCGTGGTGGGCGCGGCGGCCGGGTTCGCGGTCGGGACCGCCGTGCCGCTCCTGCACGCGCGGCGGCGCGTCGGGCGTCCGGTGGCGATCGCCCCCTGGGGGCGGGGGGTGGCGCTGGTGGGGAGGTTCTGACGCCATTCATGCCGTCGGGCCGCGAGCCGGCGCGGCCCCTGGGCCCGGAAGCCCGGCGTCGCGCGCGCGGGCCCGCGCGCCAGCGCGAGAGGCGGCGAGGCTCGCGGCCCAGCGCCACCCATCTCGATTGGGCGGACATGGTCAATCGGATGGTGCCGTCGTGTCAGAGGTCCGTGCCAATGATCCAGATCGGCGGGGTTCGCGGGGGCGGGACGACCTCCGGGCGGGCGTGCTTCGCACCGGGCGCGCGGCCGAATTCCTCCATCGGGATCGCCGGCGGTCAGGCCCCCTTCCTCAGCTCGAACCACAGGTACCCGTACGGCCCGAGCGTGAGGAAGTAGGGCGCCTTCCCGATGGCCGGGAAGTCGGTGTAGCCGAGCATCTCCACCGGCACCCAGCCGTCGAACGCGGAGAGGTCGAGCTCGACCGGCTGGGCGAACCGCGACACGTTCGCCACGCACAGGATCACGTCCTCCTCGTGGCGCCGGACGTAGGCGAGCACCTTGCGGTTGGGCGAGGCGAGGAACTCCATGGTCCCCCGCCCGAACGCCTTGAAGAGCTTCCGGAGCGAGATGGCGTTCCGCATCCAGTGGAGGAGCGAGGAGGGATCCTTCAGCTCGGCCTCGACGTTGACCGCCTGGTACCCGTAGACGGGGTCGGACACGGGCAGGCCGTAGAGCTTCTGCGCGTCGGCCCGCGAGAAGCCGGCGTTCCGGTCCGCGGACCACTGCATGGGGGTGCGCACGCCGTTGCGGTCGGGCCGGGACACGTCGTCGCCCATCCCGATCTCGTCGCCGTAGTAGAGGACCGGGGTCCCCGGGAAGGAGAAGAGGAGCGCGTGGAGCAGCTCGATGCGCTGGCGGCTGTTGTCCACCAGCGGGGCGAGCCGCCGGCGGATGCCCACGTTCAGCTTGGCGCGCGGGTCCTGGCCGTAGGCGAGGTACATGTAGTCCCGCTCGTCGGCGGAGACCATCTCGAGCGTGAGCTCGTCGTGGTTGCGCAGGAAGAGCGCCCACTGGCAGGTCTCCGGAATGGGGGGCGTCTTCCGCATGATGTCCACGATGGGCTCCGCGTCCTCCAGCCGCAGGGCCATGAAGATCCGCGGCATGAGCGGGAAGTGGAAGGCCATGTGGCACTCGTCCCCGTGGCCGAAGTAGGGGCGCACGTCGCTGGGCCACTGGTTCGCCTCGGCGAGCAGCATCCGCCCGGGAAACTCCCGGTCCACGAAGGCGCGGATCTTCCGGATCACCTCGTGGGTCCCGGGCCGGTTCTCGCAGCTCGTGCCCTCCTCCTCCACCAGGTAGGGCACCGCGTCGAGCCGGAAGCCGTCCACGCCCATCTCCGCCCAGAAGCGCAGGGCGTCGAGCACCTCGCGGATCACCTCGGGGTTCTCGAAGTTGAGATCCGGCTGGTGGGAGAAGAAGCGGTGCCAGTAGAAGGCCCGGGCCTCGGGGTCCCAGGACCAGTTGGAGCGCTCGGTGTCCAGGAAGATGATCCGGGCGCCCGCGTAGCGCGTGTCGCGATCGCTCCAGACGTAGAAGGCCCGCTCCGGGGAGCCGGGAGGGGCCTTCCTCGCCCGCTGGAACCACGGGTGCTGGTCGGAGGTGTGGTTGATCACCAGCTCGATCAGGACCGCGATGCCGCGCCGATGGGCCTCGTCCACGAGCCGCCGGAAGTCCTCGAGGGTCCCGTAGGAAGGGTGGACGTCGAGGTAGTCGGCGATGTCGTAGCCGTCGTCCCGGAGCGGCGACGGGAAGAAGGGGAGGAGCCAGAGGCAGGTGATGCCCAGTTCCTGGAGGTAGTCGAGCTTCGACGCCAGGCCGGCCAGGTCGCCGACGCCGTCGCCCGTCGAGTCGAAGAAGGCCTTGACGTGCGTCTCGTAGACGATCGCGTCCTTGTACCAGCCGGGCTCGCGGAGGAAGGAGGCCACTCGCCGGAAGCCTAGCGCGCGCCTCGCGCGGGCGCGAAGGGGCTCATCCGGGGCGGGTTGCCTCGTCCGCGGCGCCGTGGTCTACACGATCGAATCCAGCCCTGC
>DATIUR010000289.1:0-8829 GCA_035466675.1 Anaeromyxobacteraceae bacterium
GACCGGCCCCGGCCTCGCCCCCGCCCGGCGAGGGCGGTCCGCCGCTCGCCCCGGACCGCTCACGGCTTGACGAGCCCCTTGTCCTTGAACCGCTCGAGCAGGTCCGGGAGCCGCTCCAGGAACCGCTCCACCGGCCCGGCCTTGCGCGGGAGGGGCAGCACCGTGACGCCGTCCTGCTGGAAGACGAGCACCGCCACGGGCCTCGCCTTGACGCCTCCCCCGCCGCCGCTCCCTGCTCCGGCCTCTCCCTTGCCGTTCCCGCCGGTGGGCTCGCTCTCCCCCTGCCCGCCGCCGCCGCCGAGCCCGAGGCTCACGAGCGACACGGGGTAGACCGTCGCCGACCCGAGGGTCACCGGGCTCCCCACCACCGCGTCGCCGTGGGCCACGCTGCCCAGCTCCTCGCCGACCGTCTGCAGGATCTCCTCCACGTTCACCATGGCCTCATCCTCCTCGCTAGCTCTCCAGCTTCTCCAGCCGGACCTTGCCGCCCTCCACCACCAGCACCGCCACCGGGCTCGCCTTGGCGCCGCCGCCGCCCCCGCCGCCGCTGCCGCGGGAGGGCCGCTTGCCCTTCTCGTCGCCGGAGCCTCCGCCCGCGCCGAAGCCGTAGCTCACCTCCGAGAGCACGAGCAGGTGGCGGTCGGCCACCGAGATCGGCTTCGAGACCACCACGTCCTTGAGCGCCGCCCGCGAGATCTTCCCCCGCACGACGTCCAGGATCCTCTTCACGCCTTCCATGGGCTCCTCCTCCTGTCGACTACGTCCGCGATCCCCCGAAGGCCGCCCGGAGGGCGCGGCGGTTCCGCCCGGCCAGGAGGACGAGCGCCACCACCGCGAGCAGCTCCGCGATCCAGACCCGGGCCGAGAGCGCGAGGTCCAGCTCGAGCGCCTCCTCCACCCAGTCCACCTCCAGCGCCAGCTCCGCGCCGGGCAGCGCGCCGAGCGCGGCCAGGAGCGCGGCCAGGGCGGCGTCGTCGGCCGGGTCGCCGGTGCCGACCCGCCCCGAGGCGCGCACGCGCAGATGGATCGCCCGGGCGAGCCGCGCCGCCATGTCCGGGAAGGCCGCGCGCTCGGCCAGCGCCGCGCGGAGCCGCGCCAGCGCGCCGGCCCTCTCCCTCCGGCGCTCCTCCTCCCGCCGCCGGCCCCTCCGGCGGGCCTCCTTCCTGCGCCCCCGCGCGGCGCCCCAGCCGAACCGGGCCACCGGGATCCACGCCACGCGCAGCGTCACCCCGCGACGTGCGTCGACGTCCGCCGCCAGGAGCCCCAGCCCCCAGTCGGCGCGCGCCTGGCCGGAGGGCGTCCCGTCGTGCACGGCCCCGGACGCGCGCGCGCGGATCGGCAGCAGCACGACGAGGAGCACGAGCCCGAGGACCGCGTGGAGCACCGCGGAGAGGATGGCGAGGAGCACCCCCATGTCAGCGCAGCCCTCCGAGGAGCCGCCGCCACACCGCGCGCCGGGGAGCCGGCTCCGGCCGCCTCGCCCCGAGCGGCCCGAGGAGCCACCGCACCTGCACGAGCCCCGCCGCCAGCGGCCGTGCGCCGCCCAGCCCCCCCTGCATCACCGTGGCGGCGGGCCGGAGGAGCCAGCTCGCGCCGCCCAGGACCGCGCGCGCCGCGGGCACGGCCGCGGATCGCTCGCCGCGCCCCCCGCGGCCCGCCGCCGGCCGCTCGCCGCGGCGCCCGAGGGGAAGCGCGGCCGCGATCCGCTGCTCGAGCCCGGGGGGCGGAAGCAGGGGCGGCAGCTGCCCGAGCAGGTCGCGCAGGGCGATGGCCGCGCCGAGGGCCTCGGCCACCTCCGGCCGGCCGGCCAGGTCGCGCTCGAACGCGGCCGCCTCGTCGCGGGAGAGCTCCCCCTCGAGGTAGGCCTCGGCCCGCTCGTCCTGGCCGACGATCCCGTCCGTCACTGGCCGCTCCTCGCCAGCCGGGGCCCGAGCCACGCCCGCAGGCGCGCCCGGGACCGGAAGAGCCTCGTCTTCACCGTGCCCACCGGCATGCCGGTCGCCTCGGAGACCTCGGCGTCGGAGAGCCCCTCGCGGTAGCGCAGGTCGAGCAGCGCCCGGTCCTGGGCCGGAAGGTCCTCCACCGCCCGCGCCAGCATCGCCACCGCCTCGCCCTCCGCGGCCGACTGCTCGGGGCTCTGGGCGACCGGGTCGGAGGCGGCGAGCGAGGCCTCGCGCTCCGCCCCCTCCCGGCGCCGCGCCGCCGACTCGAGCCGGCGCAGGCAGGCGTGGTAGGTGGTCCGCGAGACCCAGGGGGCGAGCGGGCGGGTCGGGTCGTAGCCGTCGAACGAGCGGTGCATCCTCAGGAAGACCTCCTGGCTCGCGTCCTCCGCCTCCGCCCCGTCCCGGAGCATCCGGAAGGAGAGCCGGTAGACGAGCGGCGTGAAGCGCCGCACCAGCTCCCGCCAGGCGTCCGCGTCCCCGCGGCGGCATCTCCTCGCGAGGTCCGCCTCGGATGACGATTCGAGCGCCATGCCCTGGTCAGGTGGTCGCGCAATGGCCCGTTGCTCCCGCCCTCCTTATCCCGGGAGCCACGATCCGGTTTCAGCGTCCCACCCTACGTCCGCCGGGGCGGCGCATTTCGCGGCGGAAGGTCGCGGGGGACCCGTCCAGGGTATCGCGCAGCTGGCGGGCTGTGGCGGACCGATCACCGGCCGCGACTCTCGCCGACCTTCACGCCGCGCCGAGCGTTGCCCCTCAGTCGTTCTGGATGAACACCGACTTGTATTCGCTGTAGGCCGCGAGGGCGGCCATCCCCTGCTCGCGGCCGAGCCCGCTCTTCTTGACGCCGCCGAAGGGCGCCTCGATGTGCACCGAAGACGAGCAGTTGACCGACAGCATGCCGGTGTCCATCGCGCGCGCGACGCGCAAAGCGCGGCCGACGTCGCGCGTCCAGAGCGATCCCGAGAGGCCGAATTCGCTGTCGTTGGCGAGCCGGATCGCGTCCGCCTCGTCGGCGAACGGCGCTATCGCCACCACCGGCCCGAAGATCTCCTCCTGCATGACCCGCATCCGCGGCTCGACCCGGGCGAAGACCACCGGCGTCAGGTAGTTCCCCTTCCCCGTTCCCGGGGTCCTCGGAGCCTCGCCGCCGCATAGCCGCTCCGCACCCTCCGACTCGCCGATGGCGACGTAGTCGCGGACGCGCCGGAGCTGGGCGGACGAGATGAGCGGTCCCATCTCCGTGGCCGCGTCGGCGGTGGGGCCCAGCCGTATCGACCGGGCGCGCGCCACGAAGCGCTCGACGAAGCGATCGAACAGCGGGCGCTCGACGAACACGCGGCTGCGGGCGCAGCAGTCCTGGCCGGCGTTGTCGTAGACCGCCCAGACGGACGACTCGACGCAGGCGTCGAGATCGACGTCGGCGAAGACCACGCTCGCCGACTTCCCGCCGAGCTCGAGCGACACCCGCTTGATGTCGTCCGCGGCGGCGCGCATGACGCCGGAACCAACCTCGGTCGAGCCGGTGAAGGATATCTTGCGCACCAGCGGGTGACGCACCAGCGCCTCTCCGGCCACCGAACCCTGGCCGGGCACGACATTGAGCACCCCCGGCGGCAACCCGGCGGCGAGCGCGACCTCGACCAGGGCGAGGGCCGAGAGCGGGGTCAGCGTGGCGGGCTTCACCACGGCCGTGTTCGCCATGGCCAGCGCCGGCGCGACCTTCCAGGCGGTGATGAGCAGGGGGAAATTCCACGGCACGAGGAGACCGCAGACCCCCAGCGGCTCGCGGAAGGTGAGCCCGGTGCCATCCTTGGCGACCGGCAGGGTCTCGCCGTGGAACTTGTCGACCGCGCCCGCGTAGTACTCGAAGCACGTGGCGGCGGCGCCGACCTCCCACTTCGCCGAGCCCAGCGGCTTCCCGCCGTTTCTCGACTCGAGGGCCGCGATCTCGTCGAGCCGGGCGCGCAGGCCGTCGGCAATGCGGCGCAGAAGCTGTCCGCGGTCGCGCGACGACATGCGCCGCCAGGCGCCGCCCCGCGCGTAGGCCGCGTGCGCCACCTTCACCGCGCGGTCCACGTCCTCGGCCGTCGCCGCCGCGACCCTCGCCATCGGCGAGTTGTCCTGGGGGTCGAGGACGGTCGTCACGCCGCCGTCGCCGGCGGCCGGGCGGTCGGCGCCGATGGCAAGACCCGAGAACGGGACGGGGTCGGCCGCGGTCATGGCTGGGACTCCGGGGTGACGTATGCGGCGGTGATGCCGCCGTCGACGACGAAGGTCGAGCCGGTGGTGTAGGAGGAGTCGTCCGAGGCGAGGTAGAGCGCGGCCTTGGCCATCTCCTCGGCCAGGCCGAAGCGGCCCATGGGGATGTGCACCAGGCGGCGCTGCTTCTTCGCCTCGGTGTCGAGGAACTTCATGAGCAGCTCGGTGCGGAGCGGCCCGGGGCAGAGCGCGTTGACGCGGATGTTCTCCCGCGCATGGATCACGGCCAGCTCGCGGGTCATCGACAGCACCGCGCCCTTGCTCGCCGTGTATGCGAGCTGGGGGGTCGCCGCGCCGAGCAGCGCCACGAACGAGGCCGTGTTGATGACCGAGCCGCCGCCGGCCCGGCGCAGCGCCGGGATGCCGTACTTGCAGCCCAGGAACACGCCCTTCACGTTGACCGCGAACGTCGCGTCCCAGACCTTCTCCGACGTGGTCTCGGCGCGGTCGTCGTCGGAGAGCATGATGCCGGCGTTGTTGAAGAGCACGTCGAGCCGGCCCCACTTCGCCTCGGCCGCGCGCACCATCCTCTCGCAGTCGGCGGCCTGCGAGACGTCGGCGTGCACGTATTCGGCGCGGCCGCCCAGCGCCTCGATCGCGCGCACGGTCTCGGCGCCGGCCTCGTCGCTCACGTCCGCCACCACGATGCCGGCCGCCCCCTCGCGGGCGAAGAGCTTCGCCGTCTCGCGGCCGATGCCGCTGGCGGCGCCGGTGATCACCGCCACCTTTCCCTGGAGTCGCATGTCCCCTTCCTTTCAACCGCCCGAGCCCGGGGCGCCGGCCCTGCCGCTCCGCCGGGCGGCGGCGGCCACCAGCCCGTCGAACAGGCGCTGCTGGGTGGGATCCTCTCCCGCGGTGACCTCGGGGTGCCACTGTACCGCGATCAGCCACTCGCGATCGGGCTTCTCGAAGGCCTCCACCGTGCCGTCCGGCGCCCGCGCCGTCAGGACGAGCCCGGAGGCCAGCCGCCGCACGGCCTGGTGGTGCCACGAGGCCGGCTCGACCCGGTCCGACCCCATGATCGCCGCCAGGCGCGAGCCGGCCTCCACCGCGACCGGATGGCGCGGGTAGATCCCGGTGCCTGCCGGGGCCCGGTGCTCGATCGCCTCGCCGACCTCGTCCGGGAGGTGCTCGATCAGGGTCCCCCCCAGCGCCACGTTGAGCACCTGGGCGCCGCGGCAGATGCACAGCGCCGGCAGGTCCCGTTCCACGATGGCCTTCGCCAGCTCGAACTCGCTCGCGTCGCGCTCGGCGTCGACCCGCTCGATCGTGGCGTGGGGGCGGCCCTCGTAGAGCCGCGGATCGAGATCGCCCCCGCCGGCGAGGATCCAGCCGTCGACCTCCTCCAGGAGCTGCCCGATCTCCCCGCCGGGCGGGACCAGGACGGCCAGGCCGCCCGCGCGCCGGACGGCGTCGACGTAGGGCGCGGGGAGGCGAAACCGGTCGTCGGTGCCGCGCCCGTAGGTGGTGATGCCGATCAGCGGACGGCGGGGCATGTCGAAGCCGATGGTGCGCGCCGGTCGCGCCCGCTACGCGCGCTCGAAGTACCGCTCGCGCTCCCAGCTCGTCACCTCGCGGTCGAACTTCGCCTGCTCGGTGCGGAAGAAGTGCACGTAGTGCTCGACGACGGCCTCGCCGAACGCCTCGCGAAGCATGGCGCTGCCGGCGAGAAGATCCGTCGCCTCCCGCAGCGAGGAGGGCACGCGCGGGAGGTTCTTGGCGACGTAGATGTCGCCGTCGAAGGCCGGCGGCGGCTCGATCTTGTCGCGTATCCCGGCGAGCCCGGCGGCGAGGCTGGCGGCGTAGGCGAGGTAGGGGTTGGCGTCGGCCCCGGGGATGCGGCACTCGATGCGCAGCGAGGGCCCTTCCCCGATGATGCGGAAGCCCGCGGTCCGGTTGTCGTACGACCAGGCGATGTTGGTCGGCGCCCACGACTGGAAGACGTAGCGCTTGTACGAGGCGGGGTAAGGGGCGTAGAAGGCCGCGATCTCGCGAGCGTGGGCCATCCAGCCGCCCAGGAACCAGCGGAACACGTCGGATGCGGCGACCGGTCCGACCCGGGTCGGGCCCGGGAAGAGCGGCTTCTGCCCGGCCGGGTCCCAGAGCGACAGGTGGAGGTGCATCGACGAGCCTGCGAGGTCGGTGCGCCACTTGGCCATGAAGGTGACGGCCAGACCCTGCTTGATCGCGATCTCCTTGGCCGCAGCCTTGTAGATCGAGTGGCGGTCGGCCATCTCCAGCACGTCGGTGTACTCGATGTTGAGCTCGTGCTGGCCCGGTCCCCACTCGCCCTTGCTCGACTCGACCGGGATGCCGGAGGCCTCGAGGTGGTGACGAAGCTCGGCGTTGAAGACCTCCTCCTTCGTGCCCTGCAGCATGTGGTAGTCCTCGATGTACCAGCCGAACGGCGTCAGCCCGGCGAACCCCTTGGCCTTCGCCTCGTCGTAGGTCTCCTTGAAGATGTAGTACTCGATCTCGGAGGCGCCCATGGCGGTCATGCCCAGCTGGGCCAGGCGCCCGATCTGGCGGCGCAGCATCGTGCGCGGCGAGACCTCGACGGGCGCGTGGCCGGGCTCGTCCTCCAGGTCGCAGAACACGATCGCGGTGCGGTCGAGCCAGGTGCACGGGCGCAGGGTGCCGAGGTCGGGAACGCAGTGGAAATCCCCGTAGCCCTGCTCCCAGTTGGCGTACCGGTAGCCCGCGACGGGCTCCATCTCCATGTCGACGGTGAGCAGGTAGTTGCAGGCGTGCATGCCGTGCCGGGCGACGCTCTTCAGGAAGAACGCGCCGGGCACGCGCTTGCCCATGAACCGCCCGTAGCAGTCGACGAAGACGACCTGGATCGTGGCGATCTCGCCGCTCTTCACCTTCGCCTCGAGCGCGTCGAGGGTGAGGATGCCCGGCCTCGGCGCGGTCATCGCGCCTCGCCCCTGGCCAGCTGGGCCAGCTCGGCCTCGACCCGCCGCAGCTCCTCCTCGCTCGACGGCTTGGGGCCGGTGAACCGCTTGCGCGCGTCCACCCACCACCAGAGCGCCATGACGGCGCAGATGATCACCGTGGTCCACAGCACGAGCTCGTTCGGTGGGATGAGGAGGAAGATCGAGATGAGGAAGATCCACACGGTGGAGACGATGCCGAAGGGTACCGTCCAGCGCCCCAGGTTCCACGGCGCGGTCTCCGGGGTGGTGAACTCGCCGCGGCCGCGCAGCCGGTTCCTGAGGTTGAGCAGGATGGGAAGGCCGTAGGCCCAGTACAGGAAGACGACGCTGATCGCGGTGACGACGTAGAAGGCGCCCGCCCAGAGCAGCATCACGACCGCCAGCGTGCAGGTGATGAGGATCGAGTTGACCGGCGTGCGCCACTTCGGGTGGATCCGGCGGATCAGGCGGTGCCCGGGCATGCCGCCGTCGCGCGCGAAGGCGAACCACATCCGGCTCATGCTCGTGATCGAGGCCAGGCCGCACAGCCACATCGCGCCGGCGATGATCACCGCCACGACGTTGCCGAGGAACGGCGTCAGGTTGTCGTAGGCGATCTTCAGCACCGGGTAGGCGTCGGTGGCGGTGGCGGCGACGTCGGTGATGGAGAAGGTGAGCACCATCAGCACGACGTACCCCACCACGGCGGAGACGGCCACCGAGAGGAAGACGCCCCAGGCCGAGTTCTTGCGCGCCATCACCGTCTCCTCGGCGACGTGGGCGGAGGCGTCGTAGCCCGTGTAGGTCCACTGCGCCTGCAGCAGGCCGATGGCGAAGACGAGCAGGAAGGGCGCCGCCTTGTAGAGCGCCGTCAAGGACGGGAAGAGCGCGAACAGGGGAGACGGCAGCACCAGGAGCGCCTGCCCGGTGATCGGGTTGCCGAGGTAGAGGGCGGGTGCGGTCTCGCCGCCGGGCAGGGCCGCGGAGCTGAAGTCGTACGGGTTCGTGGTGTTGACGAAGGAGGTCGCGAACTCCCAGGTGTTGGAGGTCTTGCCGAACACCGTGAGGAGCAGGGCGATCGCCAGCACGCCGAGGATGTGCCACCAGACCGAGAAGTCGTTGAGCCTGGCGGTGAGCTTGATCCCGAAGATGTTGATGAGCATCTGCGGGATCATGATCAGCACCATGACCAGGACGTAGAAGTACCAGTTGGTCGAGTACTGCTGGCCGGTGATGCGGGAGAGCGCGCCGACGATGTAGATCGCGGCGGCGATGTTGATGCCCGAGGTGATGGTGATCTGCCCGATCATGTTGAACCAGGCGGTCACCCAGGCGAACCGGTGGCCCCCCAGGCGATGGGCCCAGAAGTAGAGCCCTCCGGCGGTCGGGTAGGCCGAGGCGAGCTCGGCCATGGAGGCGGCGATGATCATGACGAACACGCTCACGAGCGGCCATCCGTAGGTGTTGATGGCCGGTCCGGCGAAGCGCAGCCCGAAACCGAAGAGGAGGATGGCGCCCGTCAGGATCGAGATGATCGAGAACGAGATCGCGAAGTTCGAGAATCCGCCCATCTCGCGGAAGAGCTGCTGCGCGTAGCCCAGTCGATGCAGGTCCCTGACGTCCGCCTGGATCTGCTCTTCCCGGCCCTGGCTCTGCCCTGCCATGTGAGTGCCTCCTCGGGAGTCCCGTTCGAGGGATCCCAGTTCTGC
>DATIUR010000290.1:0-7911 GCA_035466675.1 Anaeromyxobacteraceae bacterium
TCGTGGAGGTGGTGGCGCACCGCGAGCCGGTCTACCCGCCGCGATCGGTGGTGGCCCGGGCCTGGACCCCGGTCCGCGACCCCGCGCTGGGCGAGATGTTCCGGGACTCGGAGGCGTTCGCCCTCTGGTGCAAGAGCGGACGGATCCCCGAGCCCGCCGCGGCCGCGCCGCCGCCGAGGCCCGCTCCGTCTCTCCCGCCCGAGGCCCGCCGCGCCCCCGCCAGCGAGGCGGCAAGCCCGCCCGGGCGATCCGCCGCCAGGGCCGCCGGCAAGGGGCGTCGGCCCGCGGTCCGGAAGAAGCCGGCGCGCAAGGTCCCGGCGAGGAAGCCGCCCGCGAAGCGGACACCCGCCCGGGGGAGGGCGCGCCGGAAGTCGCGCTAGGGCCGCGCCTGCGCGGGCGTCGCCTGCGCCCACATCGGGCGCGCGGAGCGAAGGTCCTCGAGGATCGCGATGCCGAGCGCGCAGGCGAGGATGACGGCCGCCGCCAGCATCCAGGGCCGGAAGGCGAGGAGGCTGGCCGGACCCGACCGCTTGCCCGCGCGCGTCTTCCCTTCGCTCATCCACTCCAGTAGACCCGCGATCGCGGGTCGAGGCAAGTCCCTCCCGGAGGGTCGGGGGGCTCCGGCTCCGGGCTACAGGATTCGGGCTTCAGGCTGGATTTGGCGGCGTCCATCCGTAGCCTGTAGCCTGCAGGCCGCAGCCGAAACGCCCGGCCGGCCGCACTCGCGTCCCATGCCCGCCCTCCTCATCGCGCTCCTCCTCGCCGCCGAGCCGCCCCGCACCCTGCGCGCGGACCTCTACCACACAGGCGACGCCTCCTCCGAGGTCTTCGCCCTCGACCGCGTCGTGCTCGAGCCGCTCCCCTTCCCCGGCCGGCCGGACCGCGCCGTGGACGAGACGAACCTGGGCAAGTACCTGTTCGAGATCCGCGACCGCGCCACGAACCGCCTCCTCTACTCCCGCGGCTTCGCCTCGATCTTCGGGGAGTGGGAGACCACGGACGAGGCGCGGCGCGTCCGCCGGACCTTCTCCGAGTCGCTCCGCTTCCCGGCCCCTTCCGCGCCGGTGCAGGCCGTCGTGAAGAAGCGGGCCGCCGACGGGGCCTTCCGGGAGATCGGGTCGTTCCTCGTGGATCCGAAGGACCCGACGGTGGACGACGCGCCGCCCCCGTCGCCCGGGCCGGTCATCGAGATCCAGCGCAGCGGCCCGCCCGAGGCGAAGCTCGACCTGCTCCTGGTGGGAGACGGCTACACCGCCGCCGAGCGCGGCGCCTTCGAGGAGGACGCCCGCCGGCTCGTCGCGGTGCTCTTCGCGCACGAGCCCTTCCGCTCGCGCCGCTCCGACTTCAACGTATGGGCCCTGTGCCCCCCGTCCGACGTGAGCGGCATCTCCCGCCCGTCCACCGGCGTACACCGCCGCAGCCGCATCGGCGCGACCTACGACGCCTTCGGCTCGGAGCGGTACGTCCTCTCCTTCGAGAACCGCTCGCTCCGCGACGTCGCCTCCTTCGCCCCGTACGACGCCCTCGCCATCGTGGCCAACGGGCAGACCTACGGCGGGGGCGGCATCTTCAACCTGTACGCCACGGTGGCGGCGGACAGCGCCTGGTCGGGCTACGTCTTCGTGCACGAGCTCGGGCACTCCCTGGCCGCGCTGGCGGACGAGTACTTCACGAGCGACACCGCCTACCTGCCGCCGGAGGGCCGGCCCGAGCCCTGGGAGCCGAACGCCACGGCCGACCCGCGGGCGGCCAAGTGGGCCGACCTCCTCTCGCCCGGCGTCCCCCTCCCCACGCCCTGGCCGAAGGAGCGCTTCACCAAGCGTGCGAAGGAGCTCCAGGAGAAGCGCAGGCGCCTGCGGGCCGAGAACCGCCCCGAGGCCGAGATGGACGCGCTCTTCCGGCTCCAGCAGGAGGAGGAGACGGCGCTCCTCGGCAGGGACCGCCACGCCGGCAAGGTGGGCGCCTTCGAGGGGGCGAACTACGAGGCGGCGGGCTACTACCGGCCCCAGATCGACTGCCTCATGTTCACGCGCGACCCGGTCCCGTTCTGCGCCGTCTGCCGGCGCGCCCTCGACCGGGTCATCGACCTCTACGCCGCGCCCTCCCGGTAGCCCCGCCGCCGGGTCGGGCGGGGGCCTTCTCCCGCGTCTGGCCGTCCCCCCTCGGCCCGGCCGTGGGAGGGGGCTCCCCCTTCCTTGGCGCGACGCGTTATGATTCCAGAGTCAGCCCGGCCCCCACCCGGAGGACACCCCCGTGATCGACAAGAAGACCGCCAGCTTCATGCGCTCGCTCTGCATGGGCGAGATCGAGGAGGAGATCGTCGTCCCGTACCCGGAGCCCACGCCGGCGGAGGCGGAGACGCTCCGCGCCGTCTTCGGCACGCTCGCCTCGATGCTGGGCCCGCGGGAGAAGGACTTCGCCGCCTGGGACCGCAAGGGCGAGATGCCCGCGGAGTTCCTGCAGGAGCTGCGGGAGGCCGGCCTCTTCGGCCTGGTCGTCCCCGAGGAGCACGGCGGCATGGGCTTCGGGTCCACCGCCTACTCGCGCGCGCTCCAGGAGGTCGGGCGCTACGACGGCTCGGTCGCCCTGACCGTCGGCGCCCACAGCTCCATCGGCCTGCGGGGCCTGCTCCTGTTCGGGACCGACGACCAGCGCCGGCGCTACTACCCGAAGCTCGTCACCGGCGAGATGATCGCCGCCTTCTGCCTGACCGAGCCCTCCGCCGGCTCGGACGCCGCCGCCATCAAGACCACCGCGGTGCGGGACGGGGACGCCTGGGTCCTGAACGGGGAGAAGATCTGGATCACCAACGGCGGGATGGCCGACTTCTTCACCGTCTTCGCCAAGACCTCGATGGAGGGGCGCGGGCACATCACCGCCTTCCTCGTCACCCGGGACATGAAGGGCGTCTCCACCGGGCCCCACGAGGACAAGATGGGGATCCGGGCCAGCTCCACCACCACGGTGGTCCTCGAGGACGTCCGCGTCCCGGCCGCGAACGTGCTGGGCGAGGTGGGCAAGGGGTTCAAGGTGGCCATGCGCATCCTCAACGCCGGCCGGACCGGCCTGGGGGGCGGGTGCGTGGGCGGCATGAAGCGGGTCATCGAGCTCGCCACCGGCCAGGCGCGCGACCGCACGCAGTTCGGGCGCCCCATCGCCTCCTTCGGCCTGGTGCAGCAGAAGATCGGCCAGATGGTGATCGACTGCTACGTCTCCGAGAGCGTGGTGAACCTGGTGGCCGGCCTGATGGACCGCGGCTACCAGGACACCGCGGTCGAGGCGGCCATCTCCAAGGTGCTCGCCACCGAGATGCTCTTCCGGACCGCCGACGAGGCGCTGCAGATCGCCGGCGGCGGCGGCTACATGCGCGAGCTGCCCTACGAGCGGATCCTGCGCGACAGCCGCATCAACCGGATCTTCGAGGGCACGAACGAGATCCTGCGCCTCTTCATCGCCCTGACCGGCATGAACGACGTGGCCCAGGAGCTGAAGGACCTCTCGGCCAGCCTGAAGGGGATCTTCGACGACCCCATCAAGGGGTTCGGGCTCCTCTCCGACTACGCCAAGTGGCGCGCCTCCCTCGTCACCGGCATCCGGCGGACCAAGGCGAAGTGGACCCTGCTCGACGAGTCGCTCGCGCCGGAGGCCGCCATCTTCGAGCAGGCCACCACCTCGCTGGCGGTGGCCACCGACCGGCTGCTCCGCAAGCACGGGAAGCGGATCATCGAGGAGCAGCTCGCCACCCGCCGGCTGGCCGACGTCATGATCGACCTCTTCTCGCTGGCGGCGGTGCTCTCGCGGGTGAGCGCGGCGGTGGAGCGGGACGGGAAGGAGCGGGCCGCCCGCGAGCTGGAGATCGCCCGCGCCTTCGCCTTCCAGGCCCGGCGGCGGATGGACGCCTGCTTCGCCGGCGTCGACGAGAACGACGACGAGGGGATCCGGTCGCTGGCCGGCCACGTGCTCGAGCTGGGCCGGTATCCCTGGGACAACGTGGGCTGAGGCGAGGCCCGGTGGACGAGGCGCGCGCGTTCCTGGAGCACTGGCACCTGGTCGGCCTCTTCGCCGTGATCCTGGCGGAGGAGGCCGGGGTGCCCCTGCCCGTCCCCGGCGACCTCTTCATCGCGGCGGCGGGCTTCCTCGCCCACGGCCGGCCCGGCGCCTTCCCGGGCGTGGCGGCCGTCGTGACCGCGGCCACGGTGCTGGGGGCGAGCGTCCTCTACCTGCTCGCGCGCCACGCGGGGCGGCCGCTCCTCCTCCGGGTGGGCGCCCGCTTCGGCTACGGCGACGCCCGGCGCGAGCGGCTGGAGGCCTGGCTCTCGCGCCGCGGCGCCCTGGCGGTGGTGGTGGGCCGCCTCGTGCCCGGCCTGCGGATCGTGATGACGGTGGTGGCCGGGGCCCTGCGGCTCCGCCAGGCGGTCTTCGCGCTGGGCACGCTCCTGGCCGGGCTCGTCTGGGCCACCCTCTACTTCTGGGCCGGCTACGGCCTCGCCGCCGGCTGGGGATGGCTGTCGGACGGGGCCTCGCGGGCGTGGCCCTTCCTGGCCGCCGCCGCCGCCGTCCTGCTCCTCGTCGCCTGGCATCGCCTGCGCGGTCGGCGCCTGGCCCGGGAGCGGCGCGGCCCCCGGCCTCCCGCCCGGAGCTGAGCGACCGGGTCCGGAGGCGCGGTGCCCACCCACGGGCCCGCGGCGGAAGCGGCCGTCAGCCGAGGGACCGGGCGGCGCGCGCCTCGGCCCGGAGCTCCCTCCAGCGCAGCACCGCGGGCAGGGCCAGGAGCGCGGCGGCCAGGCAGGCGAGCTCGCCCAGGTCGGCCAGGAGGCCGAAGGAGATGAGGGCCTGGTTCCGCGCCACCAGCAGCGACGAGTAGCCGATGATGGTGGTCACGGAGCAGAGCGCCACCGCGCCTCCGGTGGTCCGGATCACGTCGGCGATGGAGCGGGCGTGGTCGATGCGCCGGCGCTGGAAGACGTTGGTGGCGTAGTCCACCCCGATCCCGAAGGTGATGGGGAAGGCGATGAAGTTGAGCATGTTGAGCCGGAGGTCGAGGGCGCCGGCCATGCCCATGAACCAGATCACGCCCAGCAGCAGCGAGGCGAGCACCCAGGCCGCGTCGGCGAGGGAGCCCACCGAGCGCTTGCCCAGGCCGAACGCGACGAACACGATCAGGGCCACCCCGGCGAGCGAGAGCAGCGTGGCGCGCGGCCCGTCCCGCGCGATGGCGTACAGGACGTCGGCGAAGACGAGCAGGGAGCTGGCCATGGGGACGCCGGGCCGTGGCATCTCGATCGAGCGCAGCTCCTCCGCGAACCGCAGGACGTCGCGGCCGTTCCAGACGTCCACCCGCAGCGACGGGTAGACCAGCACCGCCGTCCCCACCCGCCCGTCCACCTCGGTGAGCGTCCGCCGCACCTCCTCGGGCAGGTCGGCGAAGCCGAAGGGCCGCAGGTGGGGCGGCGGCAGCACCGCCTCGACCATCATGCGGCGGTCGGGCGGGAGGAAGGCCAGGTTCTGCGGGGTGGCCAGGGCGACGATCTCGCGGACGAGCGGGAGCTTCTCGCCCTGGCGCTCCGGCACGAGCGAGGCGATGGAGAGGACGGGCCCGAAGGCCGTGCCGGGAGTCCGCGCCTTGTGCTCCTCCAGCCGGCGGGCGATCTCGCGCGCCTCGGCCTCGTCGTGGGCCAGGAGCGCCGTGGGCGTGAGGTGGTCGCCGAAGAGCGCGTCCACCCGCTCGTCCCACCAGGAGGGGCCGCCCTCCTCGAGCGCCGTCAGGTTCCTCAGGTTCTTGAAGTCGTACTCGAAGGGATCCCGGGAGAACCGGTGGATGAAGACGAGCGAGACCGCGGTGATGGCCAGCGCCGCCAGGGCCGTGGCTCGCGGGGCGCGGTCCACCGCGTGCGAGACCGCCTGCGTGAAGATGGGCCTGGCCGGGCGCTGCCCCGCCCTGGGGATGGGGGCGATTCGCTCCCAGGCGAGCACCAGGGCCGGCGTGACGAGGTAGGAGAAGACCCAGGAGAGCGCCATGCCCACGCCGCCGATGAGCCCGAACTGGTTGAACCCGCGGAAGTCGGTGGCCACCAGCGAGGCGTAGGCGGCCCCGGCCGCGAAGGCCGCCGTGAGCGTGGCGAGCCAGGTGGCGGAGAGGGCCGTCTCCATGGCCTGCAGCGGCGCCCAGCCGTGGCGCCGCTCCTCGAGATAGCGGGCGAAGAGGATCAGCCCGACGTTGATGCCGTTGCCGACCACGATCGACCCGAGGAAGGCGGTGTTCGAGTTGAGGTGCCCCACCCACAGCTCGGCGATGCCGAAGGTGGCGAGCGCGCCGGCCAGGAGCGGCAGACCGACCGCCGGCACCGCCTTCCAGGTCCGGTTGTAGATGGCCACCACCGCCGCCACCGACAGGAGCACGAGGGCGGTCGCCCAGATCAGGTCCTCGGCCAGGGCGTCGTGCTCCAGGATCGCCGAGGCGACGTAGCCGGCGTAGGAGACCTCCAGGGTGGGCGAGTAGCCCTTCGGGTCGAGCGCGGCCACCTCCGACTCCACGAGACGCGCCATGGCCTCGACGTGCGGGTAGTCGTCCGGCGAGCCGGCCAGGCGGACCAGCATGGCCAGCGCCGCGACCTTCTCCCCGGGCCGGCGCCCGGGGACCTCGCCCAGGAAGTAGCCCTGGGGAAACCGGCGCAGCTCGTGCCCGCCCGCCTCGGCCAGGCGCTCCACGAGCCCTTCCACGTCGGGGGCCGGACCCGTCGCCCGGCCGCGGGCCGAGGCCTTCTCCCAGGAGACGCGCGCGCGCAGGGTGTCGCGCAGCTCGCGGAGCTGGGCCTCGTCGGCGAAGAGGAGCAGGCGGCGCCGGTAGAACTCCCGCGCCGCGTCCACCCGGTACTCGACCCACTTCACCAGGTCCCGGGGCGCGGTGGCGAGCCGGTCCGCCAGATCGTCGGCGAAGAGCACCAGGGTACCCGGGTCGGAGCCGTGCAGCACCACCGTCAGCTCGGCGAAGCCGCCCACCCGCCGGGTCACCTCCCGCAGGTCCATCGCGCTCGGGCTGGAGGCGGGGAGCAGCTCCGTCATGTCCGGCCGGAGGTCGCCGTACAGGCGGGCGGTGCCGACCCCGCCGGCCAGGGCGACGGCGACGGTGGCGAGGAGGAGGGCCCGACGGTTGCGATCCGAGAACCGGGCCCAGCGCGAGGAAAGCGACATGGGCAGGCTCTTCTAACCCGAAACCGGCGCGCCTGGCGCCGGATCGTCCGGCCCGAGGTCGTTCTCGCGGAGGGTGCCGAGCCTGGGTCCATTCGCCCCCAGCTCCAGCCAGCCGAGGGCGGAGCCCAGGAGCGCGCCGGAGTTGGCGTAGCGGTCGCCCGGCACCAGGTGGGCGGCGTGCACGTGGCCGAAGACGCCCAGGTCGAACCCCTCCCGCTCGAGCAGCTCCAGGCAGCGGCGCCGGAAGAGGGACTCGATCCCGGGCCCGGCCAGGGCGCGCGCGGAGGCCTCGGCCAGCGCGGCGGCCCCGCGGACGAGGGCGAGGCGGCCGAAGCGCCGGGAGATGCGGTCCCCGAGCCGTCCGAGCGGGGAGGCGTTGAGCGGATCGACGGCGTGCCCGTGGGTCACGAGCACGCGCCCCAGGCCCGGGGCCGACAGCTCGAGGCGGAGCGGGCCCGCCTGCGGGTCGTGGTTCCCGCTCGTGCGCTCGAGGCGCCCCTCGCGGGCGAGCGCCGCCACCTCCGCGGCCACGCCCGGGTGGGCGGCGGCGGCCCGGGCCGCCCCCCAGAAGAGGTCGTCGAACACGTCCCCGTTCAGGATCACCCGCGCGCCGGCGGCGCGGGCCCGGGCCAGGAAGGCGCCGGCCAGGCGGCCGTGGCCGGGTGGGCTCTCCGGGCCGAGGTGCCAGTCGCTCGCGATCCAGACGGAAGTCACGGCCCG
>DATIUR010000291.1:0-7659 GCA_035466675.1 Anaeromyxobacteraceae bacterium
CTCGACCTCGGGGGGCCGCGGGGGCTCGTCGCTGCGGCCCTCGGCGCCGCGGGTCGCCACCACCAGGTCGACGAGGGCCCGGCTCTCCGCGTCGAGCGAGAGGAACTTGATCCCCATGCCGGGCTGGCGGGCCGGCTCGCCCGGCGCGGAAGGCGGGGTGGTCCAGGCCACCACCCCCCGGCCGCGGATGACGTGCTCCCCGGTTCCCAGGGAGACGTCCAGGGTCACCTCCGCGCCGGAGGGCCTCGGCTCCAGCGTGCGGACGAAGATGCCGCCGCGCGAGATGTTGAGGGCGTAGCGCTCCACGAACTCGTCGATGGAGCCGAAGCCGAGCCGGATCCGCAACTCGGCCGGGACCCGCTCCTCGCGCCGCTTCTCGTCCGGCATCCGGCGCATTCTACCTCGGAGATGCCGGTCCGCCAGCGAGCGGCCGGCCCTCGCCCGGGACTTGCGCCGGGCCGGTCGGCCGGTCACCTAGACGGTACGCGCACCTCGCCCCGCGCCGCCCGGAGAGCACCATGCCCTACGTCGTCGCCGAGCCCTGCATCAAGTGCCGGTACACCGATTGCGTCGACGTCTGTCCCGTCGACTGCTTCTACGAGGGGCCGAACTTCCTGGTCATCCACCCCGAGGAGTGCATCGACTGCGGCGCCTGCGAGCCGGCCTGCCCGAGCAAGGCGATCTTCCCGGAGGAGAGCCTCCCGGAGAAGTGGCGGGAGTACGTGGCGCTCAACGCCGATCTGTCGAGGCGCTGGCCGAACGTCTCGGAGAAGAAGGACCCGCTGCCCGACGCCGACCGGTGGAAGGACGTCGAGTCGAAGCGCCAGTACCTGGAGGGCGTCTGACGGTTCCGCGGACCGCCCCCAGCCTGTTGCGCACGCGGCGGGCCTTTGCTAGAACCCGAGCCCGCAGCGCGCCCAGGTGGTGGAACTGGTAGACACACCATCTTGAGGGGGTGGCGCCGTAAGGCGTGCGAGTTCGAATCTCGCCCTGGGCACTCGAAGGGGATCCGGCCGGGACCGGATCCCCTTTCTCCTTCCGGGTCCCGGATCACCTGCCGGGCTGCACCGGCGGCGCGGCGGGGGTCCCGCCCCCCTGGGCGGGGGCGGACGCCTCGGCGGGCGCGGGCGCCGCCTCGCGGGCGACCACCGACCTCGATCGGGAGGACTGGTAGGAGAGCGCCAGCGACGTCAGCATGAAGATGGCCGCGGCCACGCTCGTGATCTTGCCGAGGAAGGTCTGGGCGCCCCGCCCGCCGAACACGGTCTGGGCGCCCGCGCCGCCGAAGGCGGCTCCCATGCCGCCGCCCTTCCCGGCCTGGAGCAGGATCACGAGGATGAGGAAGACGCTGACGAGGACGTGCAGGGTGATGACGAGCGCGATCACGCGAGTGCACCTTTCACGATGGCGACGAAGTCCGCCGCCTTGAGGCTGGCCCCGCCGACGAGCGCGCCGTCGACGTCGGGCTGGGACATGAGCTCCCGGGCGTTCTCGGGCTTCACCGAGCCCCCGTACTGGATGCGGATCCCCTCGGCGCCGGTTCCGGCCATCTCCCGCAGGATGGCCCGGATGGCGGCGTGGACCTCCTGCGCCTGCGCGGAGGTCGCCGTACGCCCGGTCCCGATCGCCCAGACCGGCTCGTAGGCGATGGTGACGGCCGCCAGGGCCTCGGCGGGGAGGCCCGCCAGGCCGGCGCGAACCTGGCGGTCGACCACCGCCAGCGTCCTGCCGGCCTCCCGCTCGGCCAGCGTCTCCCCGACGCAGACGATGGGGCGAATGCCCGCGGCGAGGAGCGCGCCCGCCTTCCGCCGGACCGACTCGTCCGTCTCGCCGAAGAGCTGGCGGCGCTCGCTGTGCCCGACGATGCCGTGCCGGCAGCCGATCTCGGCCAGCATCGGCGCGGAGACCTCGCCGGTGAAGGCGCCCTGGGGCTCCCAGTGCACGTCCTGGGCGGCCAGCTCGATGGAGCCACCGCGGAGCGCCTCGGCCACGGCCCCGAGCGCGGTGAAGGGCGGCGCCACCGCCACCTGCACCGAGCCGGCGGCCTCGCCCACGCCGGCCCGCAGCTCGCGGACGAGCGCGACGGCCTCCGCGACCGTCTTGTGCATCTTCCAGTTGCCGCAGACGAACTTCCGGCGGGCCACGGCTACTCCTCGAGGACCTGGATTCCGGGCAGCACCCGTCCCTCGACGAACTCGAGGCTGGCGCCGCCGCCGGTGGACACGTGCTTCATCTTCGCGACCAACCCCGCCTCCTCGACCGCCGCGGCGCTGTCGCCGCCGCCCACCACCGTGACCGCGTCCGATTCGGCCATGGCGCGCGCCACGCCGAAGGTCCCCTCGGCCCACGGCTTCTGCTCGAACAGCCCCATGGGCCCGTTCCAGAAGACGGTCTTCGCGGCGAGGATCCGCTGCCGGTACCGATCGAGCGTCTTCGGGCCGATGTCGAGCCCCATGAGCGCGTCGGGGATGGCCCGGTCGCCGACGACCACGCGCCTGGCGTCCTCCTTCGGGGCCTCGGCACACACGTGGTCGACCGGGAGGAGCAGGTCCACGTTCCTCTGCCTCGCCCGCTCCAGGATCTGGCGGGCCAGCTCCAGCTTGTCCTGCTCGACCAGGCTCCTGCCCGTGGGGACGCCCTGGGCCGCCAGGAAGGTGTAGGCCATGGCGCCGCCGATGCAGAGCGCGTCGGCCTTGGCGAGCAGGTTCTCGAGCACCTTGATCTTGTCCGACACCTTCGCGCCCCCGATGAGCGCCACGAAGGGCCTCGCCGGGTTGCCGAGCGCCCTCCCCAGGAACTCGACCTCCTTCTCGATGAGGAACCCCGCCGCCCGCTCCTTCACGAACCTGGCCATGCCGGCGGTGGAGGCGTGGGCCCGGTGGGCCGTGCCGAAGGCGTCGTTCACCCAGACGTCGGCGAGGCTGGCCAGCTCCCTGGCGAAGGCCTCGTCGTTCTTCTCCTCCTCCGGGTGGAAGCGAAGGTTCTCGAGCAGGAGCACCTGGCCCTCGCGGAGGTCGTGGACCGCCTTCCTCACCCCGTCGCCGATGCAGTCGTCCGCCAGGATCACTTCCTGGTCGAGCAGCTGCTGCAGCCGCTCCGCCGCCGGCTCCAGGGTGAGCTTCTTGCGGTCCTCGGGCTTCCCCTTGGGCCGCCCCAGGTGCGAGCCCAGGATCACCCGGGCCTTCTTGGCGATGGCGTGGCGGATGGTGGGAAGCGCCGCCCGGATGCGCGCGTCGTCGGCGACCTTCCCGCGCTCGTCGAGCGGAACGTTGAAGTCGACCCGGATGAAGACACGCTTCCCGGCCAGGTCGAGGGCGTCGAGGGTCCTGTGCGCCATGGGGTACCGCTCACCTCACCAGCAGCTTCGCCACGTCCACCATGCGGTTGGAGAACCCCCACTCGTTGTCGTACCAGGCGAAGACCTTGGCGAAGTTCCCGTCGATGACGAAGGTGTTCGTGGCGTCGAAGATGGACGAGTGCGGATCGTGGTTGTAGTCGATCGAGACGGTCGGGGCCTCGGAGTAGGCGAGCACGCCCTTCAGCGACCCCTCGGCGGCCTTCTTGAAGGCGGCGTTGATCTCCTCCGCGGTGGCGGGCCTCTCCATCTCCACGGTCAGGTCCACCAGCGAGACGTTGGGCGTGGGGACGCGCACGGCGGTCCCGTGCAGCTTGCCCTTGAGCTGCGGGATCACCTCGGCCACCGCCTTGGCCGCCCCGGTGGTGGAGGGAATCATGGAGAGCGCGGCGGCCCGGGCGCGCCGGAGGTCCTTGTGCGGCAGGTCGAGGAGGTTCTGGTCGTTGGTGTACGAGTGGATGGTGGTCATCAGGCCGCGCTTGATGCCGAAGCTCTCCAGCATCACCTTGGCCACCGGCGTGAGGCAGTTGGTGGTGCAGGAGGCGTTCGAGATGATCTTGTGCTTGGCCCGGTCGAGCTCTTCGTGGTTGATGCCGTAGGCGACCGTGATGTCCGGGCCCTTGGCCGGGGCGGAGATGAGCACGCGCGGCGCCCCCGCCTTGAGGTGCCCCTCGGCCTTCTCCCGCTCCGTGAACAGGCCCGTGCACTCGAGGACCAGGTCCACCCGGTTGGCGGCGTGGGCCAGGTCGGCCGGCGACTTCACCGCGGTGACCTGGATCTCCTTCCCGTTCACCACGATGCCCTTCTCGGTGGCCTCGACCTGGGCCTTGAGCGTGCCGTGGACCGAGTCGTACTTGAGCAGGTGGGCCAGGGTCTTCGTGTCGGTGAGGTCGTTCACCGACACGAACTCGAGGTCCTTCTCGCCCCGCTCGAGGGCCGCCCGCACGATGCACCGTCCGATGCGCCCGAAGCCGTTGATCGCGATCCGCG
The DNA here is from genome assembly GCA_035466675.1 of Anaeromyxobacteraceae bacterium. Classification (GTDB taxonomy): domain Bacteria; phylum Myxococcota; class Myxococcia; order Myxococcales; family Anaeromyxobacteraceae; genus Anaeromyxobacter. The sequence continues at coordinate 4,346 of DATIUR010000291.1, forward strand.
CCACGGTGGATCTCCTCTCGCCCGCCGATGGACCGATGGTCCGGAAAAAGGTGGCCTAAACTACTTTCCGGGGGGTGGGGTGTCAACGGAAACGGTGGCCGATCCGACCGGGAAATGCGAGCCGCAACGCATCCTTACGGACCCGGACCGGGCCGGAGCGCACGCCGCGTCATCGCGGAAAAGGAAAGCGGCGCCGATCGCTCGGCGCCGCTCGCTGCTCCCTCGCGTCGGGCCCGCGCAGGCCCGGTGGCTAGAGGGCGGCCCGCCAGTCCCGGGGGGGCTCCCCGGAGACGGGCGCGGCCTCGTCGCCCTTCAGGTCCTGCGTGACGAGGTCGATGAGCTCGGTCGAGAGGCTCAGGATCTGGTTCGGGGAGTAGCCGCTGCCCCTCAACTCCTTGAAGAGCGACTTCGCGAGGATCTTGGTTCCCTTGACGTCGAGCGCTGCTGGCACCATGGGCTCTGTTCTCCTCGGGCGGCCGGGGGCGGCCGCGCGCACCGGCGGAACCGGAGCAATCGGTGGGCCACGAGGACCGGGAGGTGGACTCAGCCGTGATCCTCGATGGTTCACTCGATGACGCGGTCCGACGCCTCCTTTCGAGGGTGCGTAGCCGCGTTCGCATTCCCACTCCGGGTGATGGGGGTGCCGCGTAGCGCGCTTCGCGGCCAACCGCCCGGAGGGACGAAGGTCTCTTCCCCACACGCCATGCGATACCGCGTCCCCGACCTGCCCCTCTGGATCGACGAGGACGAATCGGCGCTGCTCCGTCGGGCGGCGGAGCGCCTCCGCGTGGCGCCCGGGGCCCTGTCGGACCTCGTGGTCCTGAAGAGGTCGCTCGACGCGCGGCGCAAGGGCCACCCGCGCTGGCTCCTGCAGGTCGAGGTGGCGGTCGAGGGGGAGCTTCGGGGGCTGCCCGAAGGCGTGGGGCCTGCTCCAGCGCCGGAACCGCCCCCGCCCCTGGCCAGAACGCCCGGGCTCCGGCCCGTCGTACTCGGGGCGGGACCAGCCGGCCTCTTCTGCGCCCACGCCCTGCTCGAGCGCGGCGTGCCCTCCCTGGTGGTGGACCGGGGCAAGCCCGTCTCCCCGCGGCGGCGGGACGTGGCCGCCCTGATGCGCTCCGGCCTGCTCGACCCCGAGTCGAACATGAACTTCGGCGAGGGTGGCGCCGGCGCCTACACGGACGGGAAGCTGGGCACGCGTATCCACCACCCCGCGGTGCGCAAGGTGGTCGAGCTCTTCGCCCGCTACGGAGGCGTGCAGCGGATCCTCGAGGAGGGGAAGCCCCACGTCGGGTCCGATCTCCTCCCCGGCGCCATCTCCGCCATGCGGGCCGACCTCGAGCGCGGAGGGTGCGAGTTCGTCTGGCAGGCGCGGGCGACCGACCTGGAGGTCGAGGGCGGGCGGTTCCGCGCCCTCCTCCTCGCGGACGGCCGGAGGATCGACGGCGACCGCCTGGTGCTCGCCCCGGGCAACAGCGCGAGAGAGATCTTCGAGCTGTTCGCGCGCAGGGGGTGGCCCATCGAGGCGAAGCCCTTCGCGGCGGGATTCCGGGTCGAGCACCCCCAGGCGCTCATCGACCGGATCCAGTACGGCGGCGAGCGGCGCCACCCGGCCCTTCCGCCGGCCGACTACCGCCTGGCCGACAACCCGCGACCGCAGGGCACGCCCCGGGGGGTCTTCTCGTTCTGCATGTGCCCCGGGGGCGTCGTGGTCCCGACCCCCACCGAGCCGGGGATGCTCTGCACGAACGGGATGTCCAGCTCGCGCCGCTCCTCGCCCCTCGCCAACGCGGGCCTGGTGGTGGCCGTCTCGCCGGAGGACTTCGCCCGGGCGGGGTTCGAGGGGCCGCTGGCCGGGCTCTCCTGGCAGCGACGGTGGGAGCGGGCCGCCTTCGAGCTGGGCGGGGGCGGCTACCGGGCGCCCGCCCAGCGCCTCGGGGCCTTCCTGTCGGGGAAGCCCGGCGAGCCTCCCGGCCGCTGCTCCTTCCGCCCCGGGGTGACGCACGCGGACCTCTCCACGCTCTACGCCCCGGCGGTGCGGGAGGCGCTCCAGATCGCGCTGCGGTCGTTCGACCGGCGCATGCGCGGCTTCGTCACCGACGAGGCGATCCTCGTCGGGGTCGAGACCCGCACCAGCTCCCCCTGCCGGCTCGTCCGCGGCGAGGACCTCCAGTCGCCGGCCCTCCAGGGGGTCTACCCCTGCGGAGAGGGGGCGGGGTACGCGGGCGGGATCGTCTCGTCGGCGGTGGACGGCCTGCGGGTGGCGGAGGCCATCTGCGCGGAGCTGGGGCCGGCGTAGAATGGCGGCGATGCGCTACCTGGTGCGAAACCACGAGGGGCAGGAGCTGGTCGTGCCGACCCTGGGCGACCTGCACGCCCTCTACGCCCAGGGCTTCCTCGCCGACGAGGACCTGGTGCGCTCCGAGCGCTCGGACCGGTGGGTGCGGGCCGGCGCGATGCCGGCGCTGCACGGGGTCCGGCTCCGCCGCGCCGACCCGAAGAAGCTCTGGCTGCTCCTCGCCGCCGCGGTGGCCCTCGCCGCGGGGGTGGCCATCCTGGTCGCACGCTGACGGCCGACACCGGCCGGGGTCCCCCCTCGCGGCGCGAAGGGCGCCGCGCGGGCCGGGCGGGGTGCGAAGGCTCGGTGTCGCCCCCGGGGGTCATGCCGCGGGCGTCAGCCGGACCTTCCGTAGTCGTCCTCGACCCGGACCACGTCGTCCACCTCGGGCGTCGACACCTCGAGCACGTCGCAGTCCGTCACCGCGCGCATGCGGTGCACGGTGCCCGGCCTGACGTGGAAGCTCTCGCCCGGCCGCATGGGGTGCTCGACCAGTCGTTCGCCCTCCTTCAGCACCAGGATCATCTCGCCGCGGAAGAGGTGGATCGTCTCGTCCTTCCTCACGTGGTACTGGAGCGAGAGTTGGGCGCCCGCCTTCACGTGCAGGAGCTTGCCCACGTACCTCTCGGTGTGCGCCCACCAGAGCTCGTGGCCCCAGGGCTTGGCGACCCGCTTCGGCTTCTCGAAGAGGCTCATGCGCTCCCGGCCCTCCTCAGGGATTGGAGGCGACGTACCCCTTCACGCCCGTCTCGCGGGCCAGGTCCCTGAGGTAACGCTCCGCCGCCTCTCGCGTCGGGAACGAGCCCACCCGCACGCGATACCAGGTCCCCTTCCCCGGGACGTCCGCCTCCTCGACGCGCGCTCCGGAGCTGCGGAACTTGCCGGCGATGCGGTCGGCCTCGGCCCGGTCCCGGGAGGCGCCGACCTGGACGGAGAACGTGCCGGGGGGCGGCGGGGCGGGCGCCGCGGCCGGGGGCGC
>DATIUR010000292.1:0-4970 GCA_035466675.1 Anaeromyxobacteraceae bacterium
CGTCGAGCGTGCCCACCAGGCGGGGCCGGTCGAGCAGCTCCTCGGCGTGCACCGCCACGCGGCGCGCGGCGGCGAGGTCGTGCGTGCCCAGGGCTGCGATGGCCCAGTCGGAGAGGCCGAAGTTCTTCATCGCCCGCGCCACGGCCCCCAGGTTCTCGGGATTGCGCGGGCGGAGCAGGACGATGCGGACGGGCGGGGGGACCAGGGAGATCATGGCACAGGGAGCCGCCGGCGCCCGACGCACCGCCGCGCCGTCAGTTCGCCATCGCCGGGCGCGCCCGCTCCGGGACGCCGAGCAGCTCGAGGCCCTGGCGGGTGAGCAGGTACCGGACCGTTCCCGGGCCGCGCGCGGTCTCGAGCCTCGCCTCGAAGGCGGGGCCGGTGATGGCCCCGAGCTGCAGGGTCCGGCGCAGGTTCACCACGCGTCCGCTCACCACGTCGCCGGCGACCTGCCCCACGGCCTCCTCGCGACGGTGGAGATCGAGCGCCGCCTCGTGCAGCAGCACGGCCAGGGACTGGTCGAGCGGGATGGTGCTGAACAGGACCGAGATGAGGGTCCAGCGGGGCGGGGCCTCGGCGCTCACTTTGCCATTCTACCCCGCCCGCCCGCGGCGTGCCCGGCGCTTGACGCGCCCTGGCCCGCGCGGGAGCCTGCGGGACCCGATGAACCTCGTCCTCCTCGACGACGCCGACCTCGCGCCGGACGGGACCGCGCGCCTGCGCGGACGGCGGGCCGCGCACGTGGCGGAGGTCCTCGGGGCGGAGCCGGGCACGCGGATCCTGGCCGGCCGCGTGGGCGGGAAGCTGGGAGAGGCCGAGGTGCTCGCCGTCGCCGCCGGCGAGGTGGTGCTCTCGCCCCGCCTCGACCGCGACCCGCCCCCGCCCTCGCCGGTGGCGCTCCTCCTGGCGTTGCCGCGGCCGAAGGTGCTGCGGCGGGTCCTGCAGGCCGCGGCGTCCATGGGCGTGAAGCGCCTCGTCCTGCTCGGGGGCTGGCGGGTGGAGCGGAGCTACTTCTCCTCTCCGGTGCTCGAGCCCGGCGCGATCCGCCGGGAGCTGCTCCTGGGCCTCGAGCAGGCCCGCGACACCGTCCTGCCCGAGGTGGCCGTCCGCCGGCTCTTCAAGCCGTTCGTGGAGGACGAGCTGGAGGCCTTCGCGGGAAGCCGCCGGCGGCTCCTGGCGCACCCGGGAGAGGGCCCGCCCCTCGACGGCGTTCCCCCTGCCCGGGGCGGCGTCGCGCTCGCCATCGGGCCGGAGCCGGGCTGGACGGACTACGAGGCCGGGCGGCTCGCCGCGCTCGGCTTCTCCCCCTTCACGCTCGGCCCCCGCGCGCTCCGGGTGGAGGTGGCCGTGCCCTTCGCCATCGGGCAGGTCGAGCTGTGGCTGCGGGGCGGCGCGCGCGCCGGGCCCTGACGAGGCCGGCCCGGGAGGGACCACGACGACCAGCGATTCCCGTCGCCTTGCACGATCCGCCCCGCTCGCGTTCCTCCAGGAGGAGAACCACTCTCGAGGAGCATCTCCATGCCGACCCGCCTGTACCTCGCCCTCCTCGCCCTGCTCGCCGGTGCCGCCTGCTCCGGCGAGCGCGGACGCACGCCGCTGCCCCGCAACCTCGACGTCGATCCCACCCCCACGCTCGAGCAGTTCGCGTCCTGCCCGGAGCTGGAGGACGCCATCGAGGACGCGCTCGTCCTGCAGATGCGGAGCATCCTGGAGCAGTCGCGCGTCTGGGGCGTCCCCATCTTCGCGGACGGCGGCGGGGTGGCCCCGGCCGCGGCGGGCCCCTCCGACTACACCACCACCAACTCCCAGGTGGAGGGGGTGGGCGAGGCCGACTTCGTCCAGAACGACGGCACGCGCATCGCCGTGGTCACGGGCGACCAGCTCCACCTGGCGCGGAGCTGGCCCCCCGAGTCGCTCGCCCTCGCGTCGTCGACGCCGATCGAGGGATGGCCGCACGACCTGTTCCTGGCCGGCGAGCGCGCCGTCGTCTTCAGCTCCGTCTACGCGGTCCGGGCGCTCGAGGGCGACGGCGCCGCCTGCCCCATGGCGGGCATGGCCGGGGCAGGCTTCGCCTGCGGCTACTGGGCCGACAACGTGGTCAAGATCACCGTCCTCGACGTGGCCGATCTCTCCGCCCCGGCCCTCCTCTCCGAGACCTACCTGCCCGGCAGCTACGTCTCCGCCCGGCTCGTCGGCGATCGCGTGCGGCTCGTGACGAGCGACACCTTCCCGTTCCCGGACGGCGTCCGCTTCTGGGCCGACGTGCCGCCGGGGGCGAGCGAGGAGCAGATCGCGGCCGCCCTCGCGGCCCTGGCGGACGAGAACGAGGCCCTCATCCGCGCGCGCTCGCTCGACGACTGGCTGCGCCGCGGCCGGGTGAGCCGGCCGGGCCTCCCGGACGTCGACCTCGGGTACGCCTGCACGGACTTCGCGAGGAGCTCCGGACCGTCCCTTCCCGGCCTCCTCACCGTCGCCACCCTCGACGTCGGATCGGGCTCGCCGGTGAGCCGCGCCTCCGTGCTGGCCGAGCCGGGCGTGGTCTACGCCTCGCCGGCGACGCTCTACGTCGCCTCCCGCCACTGGTGGTGGTGGCCCGAGCCCGGCCAGCGCGACGCGACCTACCTGCACGCCTTCGACCTGGGCGATCCCGACCGGGCCGTCTACGTGGGCTCGGGCGTGGTGGACGGCTTCGTCCGCGACCAGTACGCGCTCGACGAGCACGCGGGGGCGCTGCGGGTCGCGACCACCGTCTCCGTGCGGGTGGACGACGGCACCGAGTGGGGCCGGATCGAGACCGCCGGGCGCCTCTCCGTCCTCGTCCGGGAGGGCGGCGCGCTCGCGCTCGTGGGCGAGACGCCGGCGTTCGGCGCCGGCGAGCGCGTCTTCGGAACGCGGTTCCTCGGGACGCGCGGCTTCGTCATCACCGCGCGCCAGATCGACCCGCTCTTCACCTTCGACCTCTCCGACCCGGCCCACCCGGCCGTGGTGGGCGAGCTGAAGATGCCCGGGTTCATCTCGTACCTGCACCCCGTGGACGACACGCACCTGCTCGGCGTCGGCATGCAGCCCGAGGTGACGGGCGGGCCGAACCAGGTCAAGATCGCGCTCCTCGACGTGGCCGACCTGGAGAACCCGATCGACGTCGCCACCGTCCTGGTGGGCGAGGGGACGTGGTCCGAGGCGGTGTGGGACCCGAAGGCGTTCACCTGGTTCGGGGCGAGGAACCTCCTGGCCATGCCCTTCGTGGACTGGAGCGAGGCGACCGGCCTCGTCTCCGACCTGCGCCTGTTCCGGGTGGACCCGGCCGCCGGCACCATCGCGCCCGCCGGGGCCCTCTCGATGGACGACCTGTACCGCGACGACTCCACCCCCTACGCCTGGTACTGGTCGCCCTTCGTGCGCCGGGGGATCCTGGCCGACGACTTCGTCTACGCGGTCAGCGACGCCGGCATCCGCTCGGCCAGCGTGGCACAATTGCCGGCATGGCTCGCCACCGTCGAGCTCCCGCCCTACGCGGGCTTCTGAGACGAGGGGCGGCCCGGCCGACCTCGGTCGCGCTCGCGGCGCTCGCCCTCCTGGGCGGGGCCGCGGGCTGCGACGCCCAGGCCGACCGTGACTACCGCGGCGAGCCGCACGTCACGCTGCGCGGGCGGGTCGTGGCCGACACTCCGCCGCTCCCGCCGCTCGAGGCGGCGCTGCTCTGGCAGCTCGGCCCGCCGCCGTCGATCGGCGAGCAGGAGCTCGCCGTCCGCGTGCCGGTGGAGGCCGGCTTCCCCGCGACGTTCACCCTCCGCCTCTACCAGCCCCCGCCGGGAGCGGCGCGGCGCACGCTCCGGGCCGGGGAGGTCTCCTTCGCGCGCGGGAACGCGGCGGCGGTGCCGTACGGGGTCGCGGCCGACGCGATCCCGGCGCTGGCGGGAAGCGCCTCCTACGGCGTGGACGTGGACCACTGGCTCGTGCACCTCGACGCCGACGCGCCGGCGAACACGCTCACCGCCTGGTGGCTGGGGGAGGCGCTCCCGGCCGGCTACCACCTCGTGAACGTGACCGCCGTCGACCCGGCCTGCATCTCCGACGCGGAGCTCGCGGCCTGCGTGGCCACCCTCGTGGCGCTCGGCGTGCCGGACGACGGGACGGTGGAGGGCTCGGCGCGCTGGTTCTGCCTCGCGCCCTACCGCCTCGCGCCCGCTCCACCCGACGAGATCATCGTGCTGCACCTCGGCACCTACGGCCTGCCCACATCCGGGGGCACCTGCCCGTGAGCCTGGACCGCGCCGGCGTCGAGCGGCTCTACCGGACGCACGGGCACGTCGTGCTCCGCCGCGCGCGGCTCCTCCTGGGGAGCGACGCCGACGCGCAGGAGGCGCTCCAGGAGGTCTTCGCCTCGCTCCTCCGGTCGCCCGGCGAGCTGCGGAGCGCCGGCTCGGTGGTGGCCTGGCTCTACCGCGCCACCACCCATTTCTGCCTCAACCTCCTCCGCAACCGGCGCACGGGGGCGCGGCTCGTCGAGATCCACCGGCCGCCCGCTCCCGCCACCGGCGGCGCGCGCGCCGACGCGCTCGCCGAGGTCCGGAGGATCCTGGCCCTCCTGCCCGAGGAGGTGGGAGCCGCGGTCGTCTACCACCACCTCGACGGCATGACCTACGACGAGGTGGGCGAGCAGCTCGGCTGCTCGCGGCGCAAGGTCGGGTACCTCCTGGAGCGCGCCCAGGGCCTCCTCGCGGAGCGCGAGCGCGCGGAGAAGACGGCATGACCACGACACTCGAGAACGCCGCCTGGCCGGCTTGCCTCTCGGCCCTGCGGCTCGACCGGTGGATGGCGGACGAGCTCGGACCGGTGGAGGTCGATGAGGTGCGGGCGCACGTGGCCGGCTGCGAGCGGTGCGCCGGGGCGGTGGAGTCGCTCCGCGCGGCGCGCGACGGAGCGGCGCTCCCGCCCCTTCGCGCCGATCCCGCCCTCGCGCGCCGGCC
>DATIUR010000293.1:0-2591 GCA_035466675.1 Anaeromyxobacteraceae bacterium
GTACGTCTCCTGGCTGGCCGGCGCAGCGGGGGCCCTGGCCTCCTGCGCCGAGGCGAGCGCCGGCGCGAGGAGCGCCGCGATCGCGATCACGGTCGGTCTCGTCATGCGCGGGATGCTAGCCACCGGCCGGTCGCCGGGCAACGGCAAAGCGCGCCGGGCCCATCAGCGCTCTCGCCGGCTCCCTGCCGGGGTCGCCCGCCTCCGCGGGCGCTTCGCGGGGGCGCGCTTCGCCGGGCCGGGACGCGAGCCCGCCTTCGCCCGCCGCGGCCCGGCTTTCCGCCTCGCCTCCGGCTCTCCCGGCGCGGCCACGGGGACCGCCTCGGCTGCCGGGACCGCCTCGGCCGCCTCCGGCGCCTCCCCGGGCGCGGACGCGCCGACCGCGGGCTCGGCCGCCGCGAGGGGCGCGGCCTCCGCCGCCGCGCCGGCCTCCGCGGGCGGCGGCTCCCCCCGCCGGGCCACGACCTCGAGGGCGACGCGCGCGGCCGCCTGCTCGGCGTCCTTCTTGGATCGGCCCGAGCCCCGCCCCAGCACCTCGCCGCGCAGGTCGACCTCGACCTCGAAGGTCTTCTCGTGGTCGGGCCCGGCCTCCGCCACCACCCGGTAGCGAGGCGAGGCGCGCAGCCGGCTCTGCGCCATCTCCTGGAGCTGCGTCTTGAAGTCGCGGTCGAGCGTCCCCTCCGCGGCGCGGGCGAAGGCCTCGCCCAGGAAGCGGTCCACCAGGGCCAGGACGGGACCGAGGCCCGCCGCCAGGTAGACGGCCGCCACCACCGCCTCCATGGCGTCGGCCAGGAGCGACGCCTTGCGGCGCCCCCCCGTCAGCTCCTCGCCCCGTCCCAGCCGGAGCAGCGCGCCGAGGTCGAGCGCCCGGGCCATGTCGGCGAGCCCCTGCTCGTCCACCACCGACGCGCGCATCTTGGACAGCTCTCCCTCCTTGGCGCCCGGGAAGAGCTCCATCAGGCGGTGCGAGACGGCCAGATCGATCACCGCGTCGCCCAGGAACTCGAGTCGCTCGTTGTCGAGCGCCGCCTCGTCGCGGTGCTCGTTGGCGTAGGACTTGTGCGTCACCGCCGAGAGCGCCAGCTCGCGGTCCGGCAGCGGGATCCCGAGCGTCGCCTCGAGCGCCCGGACCGGGTCCGGCGGGGTGGGCGCGACGGCGGACTCCCCCGGCTCGCTCCGTTCGCCCATGCGGAGGGATTGTAGCCCATGCCCCGCCCGCCGGCGCCTTCCCCGTCAGGCGCGAAGGCGGAGGGCCATCTCCTCCGCCAGGGCCCACGGGTCGGCCTCGCGCGCGGCGATCCGGGCGGCCACCTCGTCGAGGTGGCCCGTCTCGGCTTCGAGCCTGGCCAGGGCGCCCGCCAGGAGCCGCTCCCGGAGCAGCGCCACGAAGGAGGCCCTCGCCCGGGCCACGTCCCGCAGGCGGCGACCGCCCGACGACTCCAGATGCGCCCGGTGTGCCTCGATCGCGGCGGCCAGCTCCTCGATCCCCTCCCCCCGCACCGCCACCGTCCGCAGGATGGGCGGCTCCCAGCCGAGGTCCGGGTCGAAGCCGCCCGGCGCGGCCGCGGGCGGCTCCTCGCCGGGGTGGTGGTCCGCGTCGTGGGCCGGGGACGGCCGCCCCAGCACGGTCCGGCGGAGCTCCAGCATGGTCTGCAGGTCGCGCACGGCCCGGTCCGCGCCCTCCCGGTCCGCCTTGTTCACGGCGAAGACGTCCGCGATCTCGAGCACGCCCGCCTTGATGGCCTGCACGTCGTCGCCCAGGCCGGGCACCGCCAGCACCACCACGGTGTGCGCCAGCTCCGCCACCTCGATCTCGTCCTGGCCCACCCCCACCGTCTCCACCAGGACGACGTCCTTGCCCATGGCGTCGAGCACCTGGACCATCTCGCTCGTGGACCGCGAGAGACCGCCCAGGTGACCGCGCGTTCCGAGGGAGCGGATGAACACGCCCGGGTCGAGGGCGTGATCCTGCATGCGGATGCGGTCGCCCAGGATCGCGCCGCCGGAGAAGGGGCTGGTGGGGTCCACGGCCACCACGCCCACGGTCCTGCCGGCGGCGCGGTGGTGCGCGATGAGCCGGTCGGTCAGGGTGGACTTCCCGGATCCCGGCGCGCCGGTGAGCCCGACCACGTGGGCGCGGCCCGTCCGCGGGAAGAGGGCCCGCAGCGCCGCCTCGCCCTCGGGCAGCCGGTCGTCGAGGTCGCGCATGAGCCGCGCGGCGGCGCGCACCTCGCCACGAAGGACGCGCTCGACCAGGTCCGCGGTGCCCATCCGGCCGGAGCCTACCGCAGAACCGATCGGGAGATGACGATGCGCTGCACCTCGCTCGTGCCCTCGCCGATCTCGCAGAGCTTGGCGTCCCTGAGGTGCCTCTCGACGTCGAATTCGCGGGTGTAGCCGTAGCCGCCGTGGATCTGGAGCGAGTCGTTGCAGGCCTGGGTCGCGGCCTCGCTCGCCCAGAGCTTGGCCATCGCCGCCTGCTTGCCGAACGGCAGCCCCGCGCCCTTGAGCGAGGCGGCCTGCAGGGCGAGGAGCCGCGCCGCGTCGGCGTCGGTCGCGAGGTTCGCCAGCATGAACGCGACGGCCTGGTGCGA
>DATIUR010000294.1:0-3150 GCA_035466675.1 Anaeromyxobacteraceae bacterium
GGCTCGATGCCGGACCTCTTCGCGGCGACGATCGGCGTCCACCCGCACGAGTGCGCCCGCGTGCCCGAGGCCGACTGGGAGATGGCGGAGCGGCTGGCCCGGGACCCGCGGGTGGTGGGCGTGGGCGAGACCGGGCTCGACTTCCACTACGACCACTCTCCGCGCGACGTGCAGGAGGCGAGCTTCCGCCGCTCGATCGCGACGGCGAAGGCGGTGGGGAAGCCCGTGGTGGTCCACGTGCGCGAGGCGGACGAGGTCTGCGCCCGCGTGCTCCGCGAGGAGGGCGTCCCCGCGGCGGGCGGCGTCGTCCACTGCTTCACCGGCGACGCGGGCGACGCGCGCGCCTACCTCGACCTGGGCCTGTTCGTGTCGGTGGCCGGCGTCGTGACGTTCCGGAACGCCGAGGCCATCCGCGAGGCGGTCCGGATCGTCCCGCGCGACCGGCTGCTCGTCGAGACCGACTGCCCGTACCTGGCTCCGGTCCCGCACCGCGGCAGGCGCAACGAGCCGGCCTTCGTGGTCGAGACCGCGCGGAAGGTGGCGGAGCTCTGGGGCGTGCCGGTGGCGGAGGCCGCCCGGGTGACGAGCGAGAACGCGCGGAGGCTGTTCCGGCTTCCGTAGCCGGGGCCGCGCGGGCCGTCCGGCCCCGCCCGGGCCAGGTGCCCCCGCCAGGCGGCCCGCCTGGCCCGTCCGCTGCACTGCATCGCCTCCGAGAGCGCCCTGGCCCCTCGGCACCGAGGGTTCCGGCCGAGTCGTGACGCGGTGCGGGCGCGCAGCCACGGCGCCGCGTGGCAGGACGGACACGGCGGTGGGAGACGACCATGTACGACCTCGTCATCGTGGGTGCGGGACCGGCGGGCGCGACGCTGGCGCGGCTGGCAGGGAGCCGGCTCCGGACGCTGCTCGTGGAGCGGCGTCGAGGCGGCCCGGCGGAGCCCGGCCCGCGGGCCGGGAAGTGCTGCGGCGGGCTGCTCGCGCCGGAGGCGCAGCGCGCGCTCGCCGCGCTGGGCCTGGGCGTGCCGAGGGAGGTGCTGGTCGGCCCGCAGCTCTTCGCGGTGCGGGCCATCGACGTCGCCTCGGGGCTCGAGCGCCACTACCCGCGCCACTACCTCAACGTGGACCGCGCGCGCTTCGACGCCTGGCTCCGCTCGCTCGTCCCGGCGGCGGTCGAGGTGCGGACCGGGCACCGCCTCACCGGGCTCTGCGACGAGGGCGACGGCGTGGCCGCGGCGCTGGAGTGGGCCGGCGGCACCGAGGTCGTGCGGGCGCGGCTCGTGGTGGGCGCCGACGGGGCCGCCTCGCGCGTGCGGGCGCGGGCCTTCCCGCGGCTGCCGGAGCCGGAGACGTACCTGGCCATCCAGGAGTGGTTCGAGGCGGGCGGGGCCGAGCCGTGCCACACGGCCGTCTTCGACCCCTCGGTCACCGACTTCTACGGGTGGGCGATCCCGAAGGGCGACCGGATCGTGGTCGGCGCCGCGCTTCGGCCCGGCCTCGAGGCGAGCGGCCGGTTCGAGCGGCTCGTCCGGACGCTCCGGGACCGGGGGCTCCGCCTGGGCCGCTCGCTCGGTCGCGAGGGTGCGCTGCTCCACCGGCCGTGCCGCCCCGCGCACCTCGTCACCGGCCGCGGAAGGGTGGCGCTCGCCGGCGAGGCGGCCGGCTTCGTGAGCCCGAGCTCCGCCGAGGGGCTGAGCCGCGCCCTGCGGAGCGGCGCCGCCCTGGCCGCGGCGCTGGCCCCCGGGCTGGAAGGCTGGGCGCCCCGCTACCGCGCCGCCACGGCCGGGCTGCGCCGGGAGATCCTCGGGAAGAGGCTCAAGGCCTCCGTCCTGTTCAGCCCCACGCTCCGCCGGGCGGTGATGGCGAGCGGGATCGGCGCCGTGCCGGTGGGGGAGGCGCCGGTTCAGGGCGCCGCGGTCCCTTCATCCGGGTAGAGCAGGTTCGTGCCGGTGACGGAACAGCCCCGTCACCCGTCCCAGCTCCCCCACTCGTCGGCCAGGTCCGGCTGCTCGCCCGGCTTGTGGCGGTCCTTCCACTCCACCACCTCCCAGCCGCGCTGCTCGGCCACGGCGCGGAAGGGGGACTTGGGGTTCACCACCACCGGGTTTCCCACGGCCTCGAAGAGCGGCACGTCGGCGACGGAGTCGGAGTAGAGCCAGCTCCGCGCGAGGTCCAGGTCGAACCGCTCCGCCACCGATTCGACGGCCGCCCGCTTCCCCTCCTTGAAGACGACCGGGGGCAGGATCTGGTCGGTCACCTTCCCGTCCACGATGCGGGTGCGCGTCCCGATGGCGAGGTGCGCGCGCAGGTGGTGGCCGACCTCGTCCACGATGTACTGGGGCGAGCCGGAGGCCACCAGCACGAAGTGCCCGGAGAGGAGGTGCTTGCGGATTCGCCGGATGGCGCCGTTGGTGATGCGCTTGCGCAGGTGCTTCTCGAAGCAGGCGTGCGCGTGCCCCCGCAGGTCGTCGGCGCGGATCCCCTGCTGCGAGCGGGAGCCCACCTCCACCATGTCCTGCTCGGTGAGCCGGTTCCGCGCGTACTCGTAGATGACGCGCGGGATCCGCGACCGCACCTCCGGCCGCATCACCTTCTGGTTGTACAGGTACCAGGTGAAGATGGTCCCGGCGTTCCCGTCGAGGAGCGAGTCGTCGACGTCGAAGATGGCGGCCGTGCGGCCGAACGGGACCATGCCGGAATCTTAGCGCTACGCGCCCTCTCCGGCCTTCTCCTCGGCGGCCCCCTCGGTGGGGGCGGGGGCCGGCTCGGCCGGCGCGACCTCGCCCACGACCGGCGTGACCGCCGCCGTCTCGGCGGGCGGCGCCTCGGGGGCCTCGCCCTCCGCCGCCTCGGCAGGGGGCGCCTCGGGCCCGGGCTCCTCGTGCGCCGGCCCCTTCCCCACCTCGTCGAGCTTCGCGGCCAGCGCCGCGAACGGGTTGTGCGTGAGGGCCTTCTTCTCGGACGGCCGGTAGGAGCCAGGCCCCTTGTCGCCCGGCAGGCGCGGCCCCATGTACCCCTTCTTCCGGTCGCCGAAGGCGCGCGGGCCGCCGCGGTCCGGCCGGTCGCGCCGCTCCGGGCGCGGCGGGCGGTCCGCCCGCTCCGGGTGGGGCGCCGGGGCGCCTTCGGCGTGAGGCACCTCGCCGCCCTCCGCGGCCT
>DATIUR010000295.1:0-8050 GCA_035466675.1 Anaeromyxobacteraceae bacterium
GTGGCCCGCGCCCGCCGGGCGCTCGCGGCGCCGCCCGGGCCGGCCGCGCTCACCGCGGTGGTCCGCGCCGCGGCGGACCTCGAGGCCTCCCTGGGCGGCACTCCGCCGCGAGGCGCGTGGTAGGGTGGCCGCCATGCCGGACACGGACCTCGCCGCCGCCTTCGGCCGGATCGAGGCGGAGGTCGCGAAGGCGGTGGTGGGCCAGCGCGAGGCCGTCGAGCAGCTCCTGGCCGCCCTCTTCGCCGGCGGGCACGTGCTGCTCGAGGGCGTCCCGGGCGTGGCCAAGACCCTGCTCGCCAAGGCTCTCGCCCGGACCCTCGATCTGGCCTTCGGGCGCGTCCAGTTCACGCCCGACCTCATGCCGGCCGACATCCTGGGCACGAGCATCTTCCTCGCCGACCGCGCCGCCTTCGAGCTGAGGCGCGGCCCGATCTTCACCGACGTGCTCCTGGCCGACGAGGTGAACCGCACGCCGCCCAAGACGCAGGCGGCCCTGCTCGAGGCGATGGAGGAGCGCCAGGTGACCATCGACGGCGTGCGCCACCCGCTCGGCGAGGACTTCTTCGTGGTGGCCACCCAGAACCCGGTGGAGTACGAGGGCACCTACCCGCTCCCCGAGGCGCAGACCGACCGCTTCCTCATGAAGGTGCGGGTGGACTACCCGGCCGCGGCGGAAGAGGCGGAGATCCTGCGGCGGGCGGCGCGGGGCTTCGACGCGCACGACCTCGAGACGGCCGGCGTGGCGCCGGCCGTGTCGCGCGCGGAGGTGCGGGCGCTCCGGGCCCGGGCCCGGTCCCTGCCCGTCTCCGAGCCCGTGCTCGACTACGCGGCGCGCCTCGTCCGGGCGAGCCGGGAGCTGCCCCGCGTCCGGCTGGGCGGGAGCCCCCGGGCCGGGGTGGCCCTGCTCGGCGCGGCCCGCGCCCGCTCGGCCCTGCGCGGCGCCGGGTGGACCAGCCCCGACGACGTGAAGGCGGTGGCGGCCCCGGTGCTGCGCCACCGCCTCGTGCTCCGGCCCGAGGCGGAGCTGGAGGGGGCGACGCCCGACGACCTCGTCCGGGAGCTGCTCGAGACGGTGGAGGTGCCGAGGTAGGCCGGTGCCGCGCGTCGAGCGCGAGCCCCGCGCGGCGAGCCGCCGCAGGCTTCGGGAGCGTGGCCACGGCCCGCCAGGGACCGGTCCGCGCACTTGCGACGCCTCCGGCCCGCATGGCAGGGTTCGCGGTGGCTCACCGGCCCGCTGCTCCCGGCCGCTCCGCCGCTCGAGAGGATCTCGGATGCTCTGGTCCCTGCTGTTTTTCGCCTCCGCGGTGGCCGGCCCCGCGCCCGCGGCCTCGCCCGAGGACGTGCTGACGGTCTACTCCGCGCGCCACTACCAGTCCGACCGCGAGCTGTTCGAGGATTTCACGAGGCGGACCGGCATCCGGGTGAACCTCGTCCAGGGCGGGGAGGACGAGCTCCTCGAGCGGATCCGCAGCGAGGGCGCGAGCGGGCCGGCGGACGTGTTCATCACGGTCGACGCCGCTCGACTGGGCGAGGCCGACCAGATGGGCCTCTTCGCGCCGGTGCGCTCCGAGGTGCTGGAGAGGCGCATCCCGGCGAACCTGCGCACCGCGACCTGGTTCGCGTTCTCGAAGCGTGCGCGCCTCATCGTCTTCCACAAGGCGTCCACGGCGCGTGCCGACGTGCAGACCTACGAGGACCTGGCCGCCCCGAGGCTGAAGGGCAAGGTCTGCGTGCGCTCCGGCGCGCACCCGTACAACGTCTCGCTCGGTGCGGCGATGATCACGCACCTCGGCGAGGAGGGAACGGAGCGATGGGCGAGAGGCCTGGTCGCGAACTTCGCCCGCGCCCCGACCGGTGGCGACACGGACCAGATCCGCGCGGTCGCCTCGGGGGAGTGCCAGGTCGCGCTCGTCAACTCCTACTACCTGGCCCGGCTCATGCGCTCCGACAAGCCCTGGGACAGGGACGCCGTCTCCCGGATCGGCGTGGTGTGGCCGAACCAGCGGAAGCGCGGAACGCACGTGAACGTCTCCGCCGGCGGCGTCCTCAGGACCGCGCGCCACCCGGACGCGGCGGTGAAGCTCCTGGAGTTCCTCACCAGCGACTCGGCCCAGGTCCGGTTCGCCGACGCGGACAACGAGTGGCCGGTGGCGCGGACGGCCAGGGTCTCCAACCCGGCCCTGGAGCGCCTCGGGACGTTCAAGACCGACTCGCTGGACGTCGGCACGCTCGCCCGGAACGCGCCCCTGGCGCGGCAGATCTTCGCCCGCGCCGGGTGGCGCTGAGCGAGGAACCGGCGGCCCCCTCTCGCCGTCAGCCGAGATCCCGCAGCACCTCCGCGCCCTCGACGATCTCCCGGAGCCTCCGGGCGAAGCGCGCCGCCGGGGCGCCGTCCACGATGTCGTGATCGATGCTGGCGGTGAGCGCGAGGATCTCGCGCGGCTCCACGCGGCCGTCGACGAGGCCGGGCCGGGTGGTGACGGCGCCGACGGCGAGGGCGAGCGTGTGCAGCGGGACGATGCCCACCACCCAGCCGGCGCCCATCCCGAACATCCCCACGGAGGTGACCAGCGTCGTCCCCGCCGTCCGCTTGAGCCAGTGCGGGTTCCTGCGCAGGACGCGGAAGAAGAGGCGCCGGAGGAAGCCGGGGGTGACGGCCGAGAGGCGGGCGAGCGCGCCGGATCGCTGTGCGCTCGCGGCCGGCCTGGCCTGGACGCGGCGGATCTCGTCGTGGACCTGCCGGACGGTCCTCCGGTTCGCGGCGCGGATCACGTGCGGGATGGCGACCGCGTCGATCTCCGACTCGACGAGCGTCACGACGTCCACCTCGTCGAACAGCACCAGCCGGCCCCGCCAGTCCCGGTAGGCGTGGAGGCGCCGGTCCGCCTCGACGGCGCGCGCGAGGCTGGCGACGATGAAGGCGGTGAACGAGAGCCGCTGCCCGTCCCTCGCCTCGCCTTCGCGCAGCAGCGTGCGCGCGCGGGTCACGTCGAGCTCGAGCAGCGCGTGCACCATGTGGCGGCGAACGCCGACCTCGAGCGCATCCACGACGTCGTGCCGCTCCCTCGGAAACGGCCTGGTCTCGAAGGGCGAACGGCTCATCCGACGAGGATACCGTGTCTCGCGCCGGGCACGGGCCGGGCCGGCTCTCCGGCGCCACGCGGCGAGCGAGAGGACCTCGGGCAGGGCCCTCCCGCCGAGTGTTTCAGATCGCGATCGGTCGTTCTAGGATGGCGCGCCATGAGCGCTCGACTGGCGGCCTTCGCACCGGAGCGGCACGTGGTCCGAACGACGGCGATCGCCCCGCTCGCGCCGGGCGAGCCGGGCGACTACGTCCTCCGGCACGAGAGCCGGCTCCTCTCCCGCGCGG
The DNA here is from genome assembly GCA_035466675.1 of Anaeromyxobacteraceae bacterium. Classification (GTDB taxonomy): domain Bacteria; phylum Myxococcota; class Myxococcia; order Myxococcales; family Anaeromyxobacteraceae; genus Anaeromyxobacter. The sequence goes on from DATIUR010000295.1 coordinate 3,371, forward strand.
GGCCGGGCGGGACGGAGGACCCGCCCGTCGCGACCGCGCGCTGGGACCTGCTGCGTCTCGGGCTCGCCCGGGACGACCGGATCGACCCGTACCGGGTCGTGGCCGGAGATCCCGAGATGGTCTACGCCGTCGCCGCCGCCGGCGACGTCACGGGGCCCGTCCCGGAGGCGGAGGGCCCGGGGGACGTCCTCCACTTCCGGTCCGTCGAGGTCGAGCCCCGGGCCGACGCGGCCGGCGTGGCGCGCGCGCTCCTGGAGCACGTGCTCCGCTTCCACGCCGGAGGGAGCCGCGCGGCGGTCTTCGTCTTCGGCCGGGGCGATCCCCCGGCGGTGCGGGACGCGCTCGAGGCGGCTGGGTTCGAGGCGATTCGGCGGATCCGCAACATGGAGATCCACGCGCTCGCCCTCTCGCCACCCCGGCCCGCCCCCGCGAGGCGACGGAAAGGGACGGCCGGGACCGCGAGGCGGAGGCCGGGCGCGAGGCGGACGGGCGCGCGGCGCAGGCGCCGGAGCTAGCTCGCGTGCCCCTCCCCACCCCCCGCGCCGCGCTTCTCTTCGCGCTCGGGACCCTGGTCGCCCTCGCGGGGATGGGCTCGCCGCTGTTGCCCCTCTGGCTGGCGCTCGCCGACGGCGCGATCCTCGCCCTCTTCCTGGTGGACGCGGGCCTCGCCCCGCGCCCGGGCGCGCTCCGCGCCGCGCGCCGCTTCCGCGAGCCGCTCTCCGCCTTCGCGCCGAACCCGATCTCGCTCTCCCTGGCGAGCGCCTGGCCCCGCCCGCTCCGGCTCGAGATCGCCGACGCGCCCCCGCCCTCGTTCGACGCCAGCGGGCACCGCCGCGCCCTGGCCCTGCCGGCGCGCGCCCGCGCGGAGGTCGCCTACCAGGCCGTCCCGCGCGCCCGCGGCGCGGCGCGCTTCGGCGACCTGCACGTCCGCGCCCGGGGTCCGCTCGGCCTGGCCGCCCGCCAGTGGCGGGTGGCCCTCTCCCGCGACGCGCGCGTCTACCCCGACCTGCGCGGGCTCGGCCGGATCGCCGGGGCCGGCGCGCCCGCTCCCGGCCGGACGCGCCTGCGCGGCCTGCGCGAGGGGCGCGAGTTCTCCTCGCTCCGGCCCTACCTCGCGGGGGACGACCTGCGCTCGGTGGACTGGAAGGCCACCGCGCGCCGGGGCGCCCCCATCGTGCGCGAGTGGCAGCCGGAGCGAAACCAGACCGTCTGGCTCCTCCTCGATTGCGGGCGCCACCTCTCCGCCCGGCTCCGCGACGGCCGCACCAAGCTCGACCACGCCGTGGACGCGGCCCTGGCCCTCGCCCGCGCCGCCGCCGCCCGCGGGGATCGCGCCGGCGCGGTCCTGTTCGGCACCGAGGTGGAGCGGGTGGTGCCGCCGGGGAGCGGCAGGCTCCAGCTCGGCCCGCTCGCCGAGGCGCTGCACCTGGCCGCCTCGCGGATCGAGGAGTCGGACTTCGCCGCCGCCTTCGAGGCGGTGGAGGCGCGCCAGCGGCGTCGCGCCCTGGTGGTGGCCTTCACCGACCTGGCCGACCCGGACACGAGCGCCCTCCTGCTGGCGCGCGCCGCGCGGATGCGGGCGCGTCACCTCGTGGTGGTGGCGGCGGTGGCCGACTCCGAGGTGGCCGACGCGGCCCGGGCCCGCCCCCACCGCCCGGACGACGCCTACGTGCGCGTGGCCGCCGAGCGAATCCTGGCGGAGCGGGAGGCGGCGGCGCGTCGTCTCGCGGCCTCCGGGGTCCGGGTCCTCTCCGTCGCGGCCCGGGACCTCGCGGCGGCGGTGCTCTCACGCTACCGCGAGGTGAAGGAGCGCGGGGACCTGTAGGCCCCCGCCCCTGCCCTGGCTACGACCGCGCCGCGGGCGCGGGAGCCGAGGCAGCCTTCGCGGTGAGCGCCGGAGCCCGCGTCCGGGCGGGAGCCGGGACGGCGATGGCGAGCAGGAAACCGGCCTCCAGGGCGACTGCAAGGGCGATGATCGCGATGGCCTTCATGGTCCGTGACCTCCGTTTCCCGTCCCTACGGCCCGCCTCCGCCGCTATTTCGCGGGCGTCGCGAAGACGCCGGGGCCGCCCGGAATCCGCATGACTTCCAGGCGGTTTCATGGTTCCCTCCGCCCGCCACCACGGAGGCCCCCGTGAGACGTGCCCTTCCCCTCGCGCTCGCCCTCGCCCTCGCCCGGCCCGCCGCCGCCGAGGAGGGCATGTGGATGCCCTCGCAGATCCCGGCGCTCGCTTCCCGCCTCCGGGCGCTCGGCTTCGGCGGCGACCCGGCCGCCTTCGCGAACCTGGCCGGGGATCCCATGGGCGCCATCGTGTCCCTGGGCGGGTGCAGCGCGTCGTTCGTGTCGCCGGACGGCCTCGTGGCCACGAACCACCACTGCGTCCTCGGGGCCCTCCAGCAGAACTCGACGGCGGAGCGGAACCTCCTCGAGATGGGCTTCCTGGCCCGCAGCCGCGCCGACGAGCCCTGGACCGGCCCGCTCTCCCGCGTCTACGTCACGGTCGCGGTGACCGACGTCACCGAGAGGATCGCGGGCAACCTCTCCCCGAAGCTCTCCGACCTCTCCCGCCAGGAGACGATCGAGCGCCGCCAGAAGGAGCGGCTGGCCGCCTGCGAGAAGGGCGGCCTCCGCTGCAAGGTGGCCTCCTTCCTCGGCGGCATGCTCTGGCTCGAGATCGCCGAGCTCGAGATCCGGGACGTGCGCCTGGTGTACGCCCCGCCCGCGGGCGTGGGCAACTTCGGGGGCGAGACCGACAACTGGATGTGGCCGCGCCACGCCGGCGACTTCTCCCTCTACCGCGCCTGGGTCCGCCCGGACGGGAAGCCGGGGCCGTATGCGAAGGAGAACGTCCCCTACCGGCCCAGGCGCTGGCTCCGCGTCTCCCCGGAGGGAGCGAGGCCGGGCGACTTCGTCCTGGTGGCGGGCTACCCCGGCGAGACGCAGCGGCTCGTCCCCTACGCGGAGGTGAAGGCCGAGCTGGAGTGGGCCCAGCCGCGAACGGTCCGCCGGTACCGCGATCAGCTGGCCATCCTCGAGCGGCTCGCGAAGGAGGACCCCGAGCGCGCCATCCGCCTGGAGCCGCGCATCCGGGGGCTCGCCAACACCATGAAGAACGCCGAGGGCGTGCTGGCCGGGGCGGCGCGGATGGGCTGGCTCGAGCGCAGGCGGGCCGAGGAGAAGGCCCTGGCCGCCTGGATCGAGGCCGACCCGGCCCGCCGGGCCGCCTTCGGCGGCGCGATCGCCGGGCTCGAGGCGCTACAGGCGGAGAAGGAGCGGACCCGCGAGCGCGACGCCACCTTCGAGGCGCTGCACCGGTACCAGTCGCTCCTGGCGGCGGCGCGGACCGTCCTGCGGCTGGCCGAGGAGCGCGAGAAGCGGGACGTCGATCGCGACCTCGAATACCAGCAGCGCAACTGGGACCGGATCCGCGAGGCGCAGGAGCGGCTGCAGCGCTCGGTGGATCCCGTCGCCGACCGGGCCCTCCTGCGCTACGCCGCCCTGGAGGCGGCCGCGCTGCCCGCGGGGCAGCGGATCGACGCGCTCGATCGGTTGGCCGGGCTCGCGCCCGGGATGGCTTCCGCCGAGGCGGCCCGCCAGATCGACGCCTGGCTCGACGGCGTGTACGCCGGGACGCGGCTCCACGACCGGACCTACCGCCTCTCCCTCCTGGAGAGGCGGGCCGGGGATCTGGCCCGCGAGAAGGACGCGCTGCTCGGCGTGGCGCGGGCGCTCCTTCCCCTCGACGCGAAGATCCGCGCGGAGGGGAAGACGCGAGAAGGGGCCCGCTCGCGCCTCGCTCCGGCGTATGCCCGCGCCCAGGTCGAGAGGGCGGGAGGGCTCGTCGCCCCCGACGCGAACTCCACCCTGCGCGTCACCTTCGGGACGGTGAAGGGCGTCTCGCCGCGGGACGGCCTCGTCTACGCGCCGCAGACCCGCCTCGCCGGGATCGTGGAGAAGCATCGGCCCGGCGATCCGGAGTTCGAGGCGCCGGCCGACGTGCTCGCGGCCATCCGGGCCGAGCAGGCCCGCCCCGCCGGGCGCTGGCGCGACCCGGCCCTGGGCGACGTCCCGGTGGACTTCCTCTCCACGCTCGACATCACCGGCGGCAACTCGGGCTCGGCCGTGCTCGACGGGCGCGGCCGCCTCTGCGGCCTCGCCTTCGACGGGCTCTACGAGTCGGTGGGGGCGGACTTCGCCTTCGTCGAGGAGGCGCGGACCATCGCGGTGGACTCCCGCTACCTCCTCTGGACGCTCTCCGAGGTGGCGAAGGCGCGCCACCTGCTCGAGGAGATGGGGATCGAGCCGGCCGGCCCCGGGCGCTGACTACTCGACCTTCCCCAGCCGGAGCGGCAGCGAGAGGGGCACCGCCTCCCCCTGGAACGACGGAAAGACCATCTTCCGGGCCACCACGCGCAGGCAGGCGCCCAGCTCGGTCGGCTCCACCTCGGGATCGTCCACCGCCGCGGAGGAGACGCGGCCGGTCGGGCTCACGAAGACGAGCAGGTCCACCCGCCTCCCCAGCCACTTGCCCGGCGTCCCGGCGGCCACCGCCTGCGCGATGCAGGCGTCGAACTCGCCCCGGCGGGCGCGGACCACCGGGATGACGTCCTCGGGCTGCAGCGTCTTCCTGGCGGCGGGCTGCGGGGAGGCCGCCGGCGCGGGCGCCGGCTTGGGGGCGG
>DATIUR010000296.1:0-11175 GCA_035466675.1 Anaeromyxobacteraceae bacterium
CGGGGGAGACCGGGTCGGAGCTGCCGGTCGTGTCCACCGGAGGTGCGGCGTAGAGGGGCGCGAGCGGCGTCGCCTCCCGGGTGGAGTCGCCGTGGCAGGACGAGCAGGTGAGGGCCTTCAGGTCCAGAGCCCCGTCCACGTGGACGGCCGGGTTGGGCGTGCCGGTGCCGGACCCGGGGTGGCAGCCGCCGCAGTTCGTGGTCTGGGGGTGCGGCCCCGGCGGCGGCGCGTCGTGGCAGGTGCCGCAGGCCGTCTCGGCGGCGCCGCCCGTCCAGGTCGGCGCGTGGCGCGTGCCGCCGGCGCCGAGCGTCGAGCCGTGGCAGTAGGTCGAGGAGCAGGTCACCGCGGCCGGGTCGTACGCCGGGGTGGCGCCCTGGAGCGTGGCGCGACCGCCGAAGGCGATGAGCACCGTCCCGCCGGCGTGGTCCATCGCGGTCGGGACCGGATGGCACTCGGCGCAGGCCGCCGGGCCGGCCAGCGTGCCGGCGGCCGGGCTCACGTGGGCGAGGTGCGCCCCCACCGCCCGCGTGGTCGGCTCGCTCTCGCCGCGCGTGCCCAGCGGCGGCGCCGCCTTCACGTTCGCGTCGGCGCCGGCCGGCGCCTGGCGCGCCTGGTCGCCGTGGCAGGTCTGGCAGCCGTAGGTGCCGACGCCGCCGCCGCCCACCTGGACGTAGCCGTCGTTGTGCGTGCCGTTCGGGACGATCTGGTTCGACGCGTCCACCGTGGTGGAGTGGCAGCCGTAGCAGTTCGCGTCGGTCGGGTGGATGGCGCCCTTGCGCGTGGACGTGGGCGGGAACCCGTGGCAGCTCTGGCAGCCCTGGCCGGAGATGTCGAGCGTGCCGTTGTTGTGATCCGCCGTGAGCACCCCGGTGGCGAGCATGCTCGGGTGGCAGCTCTGGCAGGCCGAGTCCTGCGGGTGGGGCAGGGGCGGCGGGAAGCCGTGGCAGTTGGAGCAGTTGGGGACCACCGGGACGGGCGTGCCCCAGCGCTGGGTGCCGTGGCAACCCGTGCTCGTGCAGGTGTGCGTGGTCCGGTCGTAGAAGGCGAAGGGGACGTCCACCGTCCCGCTCATGTGCGTGGCGGCGTTGGTGGTGGTGGTCGTGTAGCCGGTGCCGTGGCAGCGGCTGCACGCGTATTCGGAGTGCTCGTAGTGCTCCCCGGAGCGCGGCGGCACGCCGTGGCACTGGTTGCAGCTCTGCCTGGCGGCGGTGCCGGTGCGGCCCCAGTACTCGCTGCCGTGGCAGCCGATGCCGCTGCAGGTGCGGGTGCTCGGGTTCCAGCCGGCCAGCGTCACGTCCTGGCGCGCGTTGCGGTGGAGCGTTTCGTTCGCGGCGGTGGTGGTGTAGCCGGCGTGGCACCGGTCGCAGGCCACGCGCTCGTGCAGGTGCTCGTAGTGCGCGCCCGAGTTGGGCGGGATGTCGTGGCAGCTGTTGCAGCCGCTGGGGAAGTCGCTGATGCCGTTCACGTGCGTCCACTTGCGGACGCTGGTCGAGGTGTACCCGGGGTGGCAGCGGATGCAGTCCGAGTCCTGGGGGTGGGGCAGGGGCGGGGGCACGCCGTGGCAGCTCCCGCAGGTCACCGCCGCCGGCGTGGTCCAGGTCGGGCTGTGGCCCGTGCCGCCGCGCCCCAGCGTCGAGCCGTGGCAGTAGGTGTTCGAGCAGGTGCTCCCGTCGAAGGTGGGGGCGGCACCGTCCATGGTGGCGAGGCTGCCGAAGGTGACGAGGGAGACGCCGTCGGCGTGGTCGAACGTGGTCGGGACCGCGTGGCAGTAGCGGCACTTGTTGGGGAGGGCGAGGCCGTCGCCGCGGTTCACATGGGCCTGGTGCTGGCCGACCGAGCGCGAGGCGGGATCGGTCTCGCCGCGCGTGCCGTAGGGCGGGGCCGCGACGGCGAGCGGGTCGGCCTGCATGACGAGCACGCGGCTCGTGTCGCCGTGGCAGGAGGCGCAGGTGAGGTTCTCCGCCTCGACCAGGCCGTTCACGTGGGTGGCCTGGTTGACGCTCGTGACCGTGTAGCCCGGATGGCAGTTCTCGCACACCTGGGTGTGCGGATGGGGAGCCGGCGGGGGCGTCTGGTGGCAGCTGCCGCAGGTGACCTGCGAGGGCCCGCCCGTCCACAGCGGCGCGAGGTTCGTCCCGCCGCCGCGCAGGATCGCGCCGTGGCAGTAGTTCGTGCAGGTGAGGCTCGTCGGATCCCAGGTGGCCGGCGACGCGTCGGTGGTGGCGAGCGGGCCGAAGGCGAGCTGGACCGACCCGTCGGCGTGGCGCATCGAGGCGGGCTCCACGTGGCACTCCGAGCAGGCCACGGGGCGGGAGACCGGCCCGCCCGCGAGGTGCCGCTGGTGGGCGCCGACGGCGACGGTGGTGGTGGAGACCTCCCCGCGCGTCCCGTAGGGCGGGGCCGCGTTCGCGGCCGAGCCGTGGCAGGAGTTGCAGGAGAGGGCGACCACGTCGAGCTTGCCGTCCACGTGCGTGGCGGCGACCACGGTGGACGGGCCGTAGCCGGCGTGGCAGGCCCCGCAGTCCGTGCTGGCCACGTGCGGCGGGGGCGGCGGCGCGCCGTGGCAGGCGCCGCAGGCGCGCTGCGTGCCGTCCTGGAGGGTCCAGACCGGCGCGGCGACGGCGCCGCCGGAGAGGGTGGCGCCGTGGCAGTAGGTGGAGGCGCAGGAGGCCGCGGCCCGGCTCCAGGTGGGCAGGGCGCCGGCCGCGGTGGCGAGGCCGGAGAAGGCGACGGTGGCCGTCGGGCCGTCCACGTGCCCGGCCGAGAGAGCGTCCGGCGGCACCACGTGGCAGGAAGCGCACTCGACCGGCTTCGAGAGGCCGTGCGCGGCGGCGAGGTGGGCGGTGTGGGCGCCCACCCGGATCGCGTCGGCCGAGTTGCCCCAGGTGGCCCTCGGCGGCGCGCCGCTCGTTCCGTCGGTCCCGCCGTGGCACCCGGTGCAGCTCGTCCGCCAGCCCGCTCCGTGGCACATCGCGCAGGAGACGGCCGTGGTCCCGCCCGCGCCGTCCAGGCCCGTTCCATGGCACGCCTGGCACGCCGAGAGCCCGGCGTTGGCCGCGTAGGCGTGGAACCCGGAGCTGGCCGCGTCCATCCAGGGGGCGCCGTGACCGCCCGGCGACCGCTCGCCGCAGGGATGGCAGGTCGCGCAGGCGATGCCGTTGGCCGCGTAGATGGCGTGGTTCGGGGCCGACGCGGCGGCGGCCGTGCTCCTCGCAGCCGGCGCGGGGGAGCCGACCGCGCCGTTCGGATCGGTGCGCTCGCCGCACGCTCCCGCGGCGATCGCCATCGCGGCGGCGAGGAACCGGATACGCGCGCCGCGCCGCGGCCGCCTCCGGCGGACGAATCCCTGGACCTGGTTCACGGCTCCCCCCTGCGGAGACTGCACGCGACCGCCTGCGCGCTCCCCTGCGCGCGGGACGGTTGACGTGTGCGTGGCCACCCCTCTCGCGCGACCATGCACGGTCCGGCCCGTCCGCCGCTTTGATTCGGATCAACCGCGCGTGAGATGACCCCACCGGGGGAACGGCCGCTCGCCCGGGGGCGTGGCTCGCCACGCCGACGCGGTTCCCATCCCCGATCACAGCTCGTAGTCGAGCCGGAGCCGCGTCTGGAGCGCTCGCGCCTGCCGGAAGGCCTCCTTGAGCAGCTGCCGGTCGAGGTCGTTCAGCGTCCGGGGGTCGACGTGGTTCGCGCCCGCGCTCGACCCGCCGGCCTCGAACTGGCGCCGCAGCCGGAGGAGGTGGATGAAGTGGAAGCCGTCGACGAGCGCGGCCAGCCGTGCGCCGCCGAAGGGGACGACCTCGTCGATCCCGCGCAGCCGCGCCGCCGTGCTGGTGTGAGGGATCCGGTGGGCGAGGGCCAGGATCCGCGCCGCGTCCACGAACGGGCGGGTGCCCTGGGTCTTGAGGTTGATGGTGTGGGGGAACTCCTTCGAGCGGTCGGTGACGAGGCCCCCGAACGTCCCCAGCGCCGGCTGGCAGCCGAGCGCCTCCTGGGCCATGAAGCGCAGGAACACGGTGCGCTCCGAGGCGGCCTCGAGCAGCCAGGTGCGGAGCCGCTCGGCGAGCGCCTCGCGGCCGTAGATGGGGCGCAGGTCGAAGAAGATGGCGGCGTTGAGGAGCGCCGTCGGCGCCGGCGCGTGGATCCAGCTCGAGAACTTCGCCCGCCACTCCTCCAGCGTCAGGCACCACTCGGCGTTCGAGGCCATCACCCCGCCCCGGCACAGCGGGAAGCCGCAGGCGTCGAGCTTCTCGTTCACGGCGCGGGCGAAGGGAACGAGCGCGCTCCGGACGCGATCGGCCTCGTCCCCGGGCGCCTCGAAGATGATCCCGTTGTCCTGGTCGGTGCTGAAGGTCTGCTCGAGGCGCCCCTCCGAGCCGAGCGCGATCCAGCAGAAGGGGACGGGAGGCAGCTCGAGCTCGTCCACCGTGACCTCGATCACCCGGATGGTGAGCAGGTCGTTCAGCGTGGAGACGAACTGCGTGAGCGTCTCGGCTCCGGTCCCCCTGGCGAGCAGGCCCAGGGCGAGCTGGCGGACCCCGCGGGCGGCGCCGCGCAGGGCCTCCACGTCTCGCGCCGCCTGGATGGCGGCGCTGACCTCCCGGACGCCCACCTGCTGGAGCCCGAACAGGTCGGTCTGCGTGACCACGCCGACGAGGCGGCCGTCGTCCTCCGCCACCACCACGCGGCTCACGCCGTTGCGCGCCATCAGGAGCGCCGCCTGGTGGGCGGTGGCCCTCGGGGTGAGCGTGATGAGCCCGCTCGTCATGACCGAGGCGATGGGCTGGGCGAGGTCGCCGCCGGGGAGGGTCACGCGGCGGACGTGGTCCCGCAGCGTGAAGATCCCGAGCGGGAAGCGCCGCTCGTGGTCGGTGACGACGACGCTCCCCACCCGCAGCCGCTCCATGATCTCGAGGGCGTCGCGGACCGTCGCGTCGAGCGGCACGGTCACCGGCTCGCGGCCGACGATGGCCGAGAGCGGGCTGTGCATCGTCAGCGAGGGCGGGCGCCCCGGCGCCCCGGCTCTCCCATCGCGGTCGGCGGTGCTCATGATGGATTCCCGGTCCTAGGCGTCGAGCAGCCGGCGAACCTGGGCGACGAGGTCCTTGGTCGAGAACGGCTTCGTCACGTACGCGTCGGCGCCGATCCGCATGCCCCTCGCCACCTCCGTCTCGCGCCCTTTCGCCGTGAGCATCAGGATCCGGACCTGGCGCCACCTCGGGTCGGCGCGGATGCGCTCGCACACGTCGAAGCCGTTCATCCGGGGCAGCATCACGTCGAGGATGACGAGGTCGGGGGGGGTCCGCGCGATCGCCTCGAGGGCCGCCTCGCCGTCGGTGGCCACCACCGTCTCGAAGCCCTCGCGCCGCATGAGGAACTCGAGCGAGATGACGATGTTGGGCTCGTCGTCCACGATGAGGATCCGCGCGGTCATGTGGGCTCCCTTCACCCCGTGGCGCCCGCCGTGCGGTCGGCGGCGCCGGCCGCGGGCGGCAGGAGGGGAAGGACGAAGACGAAGGTGGCGCCCTTCCCCAGCTCGCTCTCCACCCACAGCCGCCCGCCGAAGTGCTCGATGATGCGCCGGCTGATGGCCAGGCCGAGGCCGGTGCCCCGCGGGGCGCGGCCCCGCGTCTCTCCCGCCTGCCGGAACCGGACGAAGATCTTCTCGTGGTCGGCCGGGGAGATCCCGGGGCCGTCGTCCTGCACCTCCACCTTGACCAGGCCGCCGGCGGCGGACAGACGGACCTCCACCCGCCCCAGCGCGGGCCGGCAGTGCCGCACCGCGTTCGAGAGGAGGTTGATGAGGACCTGCATGAGCCGGTCCCGGTCCGCGGTGACGCGCGGCAGGGGCCCGGGCGGCGGCACCGCCAGCGCCACGCCCCTCTCGCGGAAGAGCTGGCTCGTCGCCTCCACCGCCTCGCCCACGATCTCGCGCACGTCCAGCTCGGCCGCGTGCCACTCCGCGTTCCCCGACTCGATCTTGGCCATGTCGAGCGTCTGGTTGATGAGGCGGGTGAGGCGCTCCGTCTCCTTCACGATGATGCCGAGGAACCGCTTGCGCTCGCCCAGGTCGAGCTCGAGGTTGTCGAGGAGGATCTCCGAGAACGACCGGATGGAGGTGAGCGGGGTCCGGAGCTCGTGCGTGACCGTGGACATGAAGTCGTCCTTCATGCGGTCGAGCTCCTGCAGCCGGAGGTTGGCGGCGCGCAACTCGGCGGTGGCCGCCTCCAGCTCGCGCGACTTCTGCTCCAGCTCCCGGCTGTAGGCCCGGACCTGCGAGGCCTCGTCCAGGATGTCCATCACCTCCTCGAACCCGGGCGCCTCCTCCTGGACCACCGAGGCGACCATGACGCGGGCCGAGGCGCTCCCCACCGCGCCGGCGAGCTGCGTCTCGGCGAAGTGGACCAGGTCCGCGTCGGCGGGCAGGTCGCCCAGCTCGGCCAGGCCGCGCCGCCGCGCATGGGCCAGGAAGGTCTCGCGCGCCCGCTCCGGGCCCAGGAAGCGCCCGAGCAGGCGGAGCAGGTCCTCGACGGAGGCGCTGCCGCGCCACAGGCGCGCGGGCTCGAGCGCCCCGGTGTGGCGGAACACGTCCACGAAGAGGGCGGCCTGGCTCGCCTCCTCGACGCCGCGCCGGCCGAAGAGGGAGACCCCCAGGTACAGGCCGACGTTGGCGAGCATCGACCAGAACATGCAGTGGGAGATCTCGTCGAAGCCGGCCAGGCCGAAGAGCTGCTGGGGCCGGAGCAGGGAGATCCCCAGGAGCCCCTCCTCGAGGAAACCGGAGGGCAGCCACCCCGACTTGGCCAGCGAGGGCAGGGCGAGGGTGTAGGCCCACACGGCGAAGCCTCCCACGAGCCCCGCCGCCGCGCCGGCGCGCGTCCCGCCCCTCCAGTAGATGCCGCCCAGGATGGCCGGCGCGAACTGCGCCACCGCCGCGAACGAGATGAGGCCGATGGCGACGAGCGCGTAGGCCTCGCCCGCGACCCGGAAGTAGACGTAGCCGAAGAGCAGGATGGCCGCGATGGCGAGCCGGCGGACGAGCAGGAGCACCCCGGAGACGTCGTGCCACTCGTCCAGGCGCAGCCACCTCCAGCGCAGCAGGAGTGGCATGACCAGGTCGTTGCAGACCATGGTGGAGAGGGCGATCGTCTCCACGATCACCATCCCGGTGCCGGCGGAGAGGCCGCCCACGTACGCGAACAGGGCCAGGCCCTCGTGCCGCTCGGCGATGGGCAGGGTGAGCACGAAGGTGTCGGCGTCCACGCCGCCCCCCGAGAACCGCATGAGCCCGCCCAGCGCGATGGGCAGCACGAAGACGTTGATGAGCAGGAGGTAGAGGGGGAAGAGCCAGATGGCCTTGCGGACGTGGTTCTCGTCCACGTTCTCGACCACCGAGATCTGGAACTGCCGCGGCAGGAACAGGATGGAGAGCATCGAGACGAGCGTCAGGAACGCCCAGGTCCCGTAGCCGCCGCCGGACACGGTCATGAGCCGCTCCAGCGCCGGGGCCTGGTGGGCGCGCTCGAAGATGTCGCCCAGCCCCGAGTAGACGCCGAAGGTGACGAAGGCGCCGACCGCCAGGAAGGCGAAGAGCTTCACCAGCGACTCGAAGGCGATGGCCGCCACCAGCCCCTCGTGGCGCTCGGTGGCGTCGAGGTGGCGCGTCCCGAACAGGATGGTGAAGGCCGCCAGCGTGATGGCGATGTAGAACGCGGTGTCCTGCGTGAACGGCCGCGCCACCGTCTTGGCGGGCATCACGATCTCCGGCGAGTGCAGGAGGATCGTGAAGCTGCTGGAGATGGCCTTGAGCTGGAGCGAGATGTACGGGATGACGCCCAGCACGGCGATCACCGTCACCAGGCCGCCCAGGAAGTGGCTCTTCCCGTAGCGCGAGGCGACGAAGTCGGCGATGGAGGTGATGCGGTGGGCCTTGCTGATGCGGATGATCTTCCGCATCACGTACCACCAGAGGGCCACCATCAGGGTGGGGCCCAGGTACACCGGCAGGAAGCCGACGCCGCTCGAGGCCGCGCGCCCCACGCTCCCGTAGAACGTCCAGGTGGTGCAGTAGACGGCGAGGGAGAGCGCGTAGATGTAGGGGTTCGCGATGATCGAGCGCCCCCTCTCGGCCCGCTCGTCCCCGAAGTAGGCGATCCCGAACAGCACCCCCAGGTAGGCGAACGAGACGAGGACGATCACCCATCCCTGGAGCATGAGCCGAGGCCCTCAGTCGCGCGTTCGCTCGACGGCGAGCGCCATGAGCGCGATGAGCAGGATCCACACGCCGAAGACGTAGGCGTAGAGCAGGGGGACCGCCGCCACGTCGAACGGCTGGCTGAAGAGGGAGAGGAGCGGGTAGTTGAGGAGGACTCCGCCGACGAGGAACACGGCGAAGAGTCGCTGCCCCGTCTTGCTGGAGCGCCGCATGCGGTCGGCCGGGCGAGAACCAGATCAGTATAGCGCTCGCGGGGGCGGTAGTCTCCGTCGCCTCACCCGAGCGGCACGACGTGCAGCCGGTCCCCCGGGCGCGCCTCGAGGAGCTTCCGGGCCGGCGCGGGGATCCGGACCGACCCGGCCTCGAGCCGCGCCGCGCAGCGGACCGCCCGGAACCGGACCCGCCCGGCCCCCCGCTCGATCCCGACCAGCGCGTCCGGCGCGCTCCCGGCGTCGAGGGGGTCCGCCGAGAGCCGCCCGCTCCCGTGGGCGCGCACCAGCGAGACGTCGGCCAGCCGCGCCTCGTAGTGCGGCCCGCCGTCGAACGGGTCGATCCGGCTCACGTACCCGAAGCCGATCCGCTCGAGCATCCGGCGCACCGGCTCGGTGGCCGGGCCCACCTTCCCGAGGTGCCGGCGGACCGCGGGGGAGAAGAGCGTCGCGTACACGTCCACCGGCGGGAAGAGCTGCTGGATGAACTCCTTGTTCTCGCGGCTCTTCTTGTCGGCGGTCTGGTAGTCGAGGTCGGTGAAGCGCTTCCCGAAGGCCTCCCAGAACGCGCTCCGGCCGTCGCGGGTGAGCGGCGGCATCAGCTCGGCCAGCACCGTCTCGCGGAAGCGGGCCGGGTGCATGGCCATGTAGAGGAAGCGGACGTAGGCGAGCTGCTTGCCGGGCTGCCCCACGCTCCCGCGCAGGTCCGGGTGGACCACCAGCCCGCCGATCTCGGTCGGGCCGTCGAAGTGGTAGCCCATGGAGAGGACCTGGTGGCGGAAGTGGCGATCGAGCGTGGAGCTGTAGTGCTCCCGCTCCGACACGTCGAAGAAGGTGCAGGGGGACTCGCGCGTGCCGTGCTGCGCGATCACCATCGAGGTGCCCACCACCCGCCCGCTGCGCGGCTCCTCCGCCACGAAGACGTACCGCCGCCGGAGCGGGTCGCGGATCCGGCCGTGGAAGCTGCGGACCGACTCGCCGATGATGGCCGCCAGCGCCCGCTCGTCGTACGGCAGGTTGACCGTGTCGAGGATCTTCGCGAGCCGCGCGAGGGATCGCAGGTCGGAGCGCTGTGCGTCGCGCAGGAGGAGCATGGCGGGGCCGGCGGGCCGGCACCCTCTAGCACGGGCCCCCCGCCCTGTCACCCGGGCCGCCCGCCAGGGGCGCCGAGGGGTTGCGCCCGGCCGCGCCCTCTGCGATGGAAGGTCGCCATGCGGGCGGTGGTCCAGCGCGTGTCGCGCGCCGAGGTGCGGGTGGAGGGGCGCCCCACCGGCGCCGTCGAGAAGGGGCTCCTGGTGCTGCTCGGCGTCGGGCGCGAGGACGGCGAGGAGGACGCGCGCCTGCTCGCCGACAAGGTCGCGGCGCTGCGGATCTTCGAGGACGGCGACGGCAAGATGAACCTGGCCGTGACGGAGGTGGGCGGGGGCGTGCTGGTGGTGTCCCAGTTCACGCTCCTCGGCGACGCGCGGAGGGGCAACCGGCCCAGCTTCACCGGGGCGGCGCCGCCCGAGGCGGCGAGCGCGCTCTACGAGAGGTTCTGCGCCCTGCTGCGCGAGAAGGGGCTCGAGGTCGGGACGGGCCTCTTCCGGGCCCGGATGGAGGTCGAGCTGGTGAACGAGGGGCCGGTGACGATCCTGCTCGACACGCGCCGGCTATTCTGAAGGATGGAACGTCGCGAGGTGCGCATGTCCGACTGTCTCTTCTGCAAGGTGGCGAGCGGCCAGATCCCCGCCAAGATCGTGCACCAGGACGCCGACGTGGTGGCCTTCGAGGACATCCATCCGCAGGCTCCGGTCCACGTCCTGGTGGTGCCGCGCAAGCACCTTCCGACCCTGAACGACCTCCAGCCGGCCGACGACGGGCTGGTGGGAAAGATGCTCCGGACCGCGGCCCTGGTGGCGGCCCAGCGCGGGATCGCCGAGCGGGGCTGGCGCGCCGTGATGAACGTCAACCGCGAGGGCGGGCAGATCGTCTTCCACGTCCACCTTCACGTGCTCGGCGCGCGCCAGATGGGCTGGCCGCCGGGCTAGGCGACGGCGCGATCCCGTCGCACGACGCACCGCGGCGCGGCCCGGCCTCGCCGCGCGAAGGGCCTCGAATCGCCGCGCCAGGGACCTTGAACGAGCACCGGGGCATCTGTCAGGATGCGACGTTCCACCGCAGCGAGGACCCATGGCTCTTCTGGAGGCGACCGGCGTCGTCCTGCACTTCCGCGGGGTGGCCGCTCTCTCGGACGTGAGCTTCCGGGTGGAGCCGCAGACCATCCACGCCATCATCGGGCCGAACGGCGCGGGGAAGACCAGCCTCCTCAACTGCGTGTCGGGCGTGTACCGGCCGCAGCACGGGACGATCCACTTCGAGGGCCGGGACGTGACGCGGCTCGCCCCGTCGGCGCGGACCGCGCTCGGGATCGCCCGCACCTTCCAGAACATCGCCCTGTTCCGGGGCATGACGGTGCTCGACAACCTGCTCATCGGCCGCCACGTCCACCAGCACACCGGGGTCCTGGCCGGCGCCCTCTACCTGGGCCCGGGCGAGCGGGAGGAGATCGCGCACCGCGAGCTGGTGGAGGACGTCATCGACTTCCTCGAGATCCAGCACATCCGCAAGAAGGTGGTGGGCACCCTCGCCTACGGCCTGCAGAAGCGCGTGGAGCTGGCGCGCGCCCTCTCGCTCGAGCCGAAGGTGCTCCTGCTCGACGAGCCGATGGCCGGCATGAACGCCGAGGAGAAGGAGGACATGGCCCGGTTC